>NZ_JBFTZL010000072.1:0-16985 GCF_056406825.1 Arthrobacter sp. P1_A5
GGCCACCTGAGCGTCCGCGGACTCTCTGTAGGGGTCGACGGCGGGACTCCGCTGGTCACGGACGTCTCGTTCGACGTCGGGCCGGGAACCGTGTTGGGCCTGGTGGGGGAATCCGGCTGCGGCAAGACCATGACCGCGCTATCGCTGCTGGGCCTGCTGCCCGCCGGGGTCTCCGCCACCGGCGGCCAGATCCTGTGGAATGGCAAGAACCTGGCCGCCGCCACGGAGCGCGAGATGGAAGGCATCCGCGGCCGGGACATCGCCCTGATCTCGCAGGAACCCATGCGGGCCCTGGATCCCATGTTCACCGTGGGCTACCAGCTCACCGCGGCCATCCGCCGGCTGCGGAAGGTGGGCAAGGCCGAGGCACATGCCGAAGCCCTCAGCTTGCTCGAAAAGGTGGGCATTGTGGACGCCAAACGCATCCTCAAGACCTACCCGCACCAGATCAGCGGCGGCATGGCCCAGCGCGTCGCCATCGCCCTGGCACTGTCCGGCCGGCCCAGGCTGCTGGTGGCCGACGAACCCACCACAGCGCTGGACGTCACCGTGCAGGCCGAAATCCTCTCGCTGCTGCGCTCCCTGGTGAAGGACACCGGGATGTCCGTGGTGATGGTCACCCACGACCTCGGCGTCGTGGCGGACATCTGCGACAACGTCGCCGTGATGTACGCCGGCCAGGTGGTGGAAAGCGGCCGGACCGCCAATATTCTCGACAACCCCCGCCACCCTTACACCTTGGCGCTTCTGGCCGCCGACCCGCACGCCAACACCGCGGCGGACATGCCTGAACGGCTGGCCACCATCAGCGGCCAGGTTCCGCAGCCAAAGGACTGGCCCACGGGCTGCCGCTTCATGGCGCGCTGCCAGTTCGCCGGCTCCGCGTGCGCCGCCCCGGTGCCGCTGCTGCCTTCCGGCTCCGAAGACGGAGTGGTCCGCTGCGTCAAGGCGGACGAACTGGCGGTGGAGGGCCTGGAATGGCTTGCCACCGAAGTGCCCACTCGCCGAGTACTGAAAATCGTCGAAAAGGACCTGGCATGAGCATCGAGACGGCAGAACGGCAGGACACGGCGCCAGTTGCGCCGGAGCAGCCCATGCTGGAGGTCAAGGACCTGCTGGTCCGGTACGGCCGCGGCCGGAAAGCTGCAGCAGCCCCGGCAGCGGTGGACGGCGTCAGCTTCTCCATCCGTCCCGGCGAGACCGTAGGCCTGGTGGGGGAATCCGGCTCCGGAAAATCCACCATCGGCAAGGCGATCCTTGGCCTCCAGAAGAGCGCCGGCGGCACCATCAGCTACCAGGGCAAGGACATCACCTATGCCGGTGCTGCAGAGCGCCGCGCCCTCGGCGGTGAACTGCGGGCGGTCTTCCAGGACCCCAACTCCTCGCTGAACCCGCGCCAGAGCATCGGTGCTTCGCTGGCGGAGCCGCTGCGGATCCGCGGGGTTACGGCCGCAGTGGCGCGCGAAAAAGCCGAAGCCATGCTCGAACGCGTGGGGCTGCCCCGTGAGGCCGTGGACCGCTACCCCAGCCAGTTCTCCGGCGGCCAGCGCCAGCGGATCGCCGTCGCCCGTGCCCTGATCTGCGAACCGAAGCTCGTGGTGTGCGATGAGGCGGTCAGTGCCCTGGATCTCTCCACCCAGGCCCAGGTGCTCAACCTCCTGGCCGACCTCCGCGACGAGCTTGGCCTGAGCTACCTGTTCATCGCCCACGACATCTCGGTGGTCCAGTTCCTGGCGCAGCGCGTTGTCGTCCTCTACCGCGGCCAGGTGATGGAAAGCGGGCCGGCGGCAGCCGTCACGGAGTCGCCCAAGCATCCGTTCACCCAGGCCCTCGTGGCTGCTTCGCCCGTGCCGAGGCCCGCGGAACAGGCCGAGCGGAGGATGCTGCGCGAATCCCTTGGCGTCCGCACGGCCGCTGCAGTGGCGGGGTCGCCGGGAGGCTGTCCCTTCAGCCAGCGGTGCCCGCTCGCCACAGAACTCTGCACCGCCGAGCGTCCGGCCCTTCGGCGGGTGGGCGCCGCCGACGTCGCCTGCCACTACGCCTGACCCCACGCACCTTCGGACGGACCACCTCAGCGAATCCTTCGGGATCACCAATACGCTGTCTGGATTCAGCTGGACGCCGCCGCAGGGCACGGTCCGGCAGGTTGCCTACCACCTGGCAGCCAGCAATGGCTGGGACACCGGCCGGGTGGACGGCGGCACGCACGGCTTCGTGCCGTACGGCGGCCCCGCCCTCGGCTCCCGGGACCGCTTCGACTGGACGGTCCGGACCTGGAACGTGGCCTCTGACGGCACCGAAGTTCTGTCCGCCTGGTCCGAGCCGATGGCCGTGGAACTGGGCCTGCTGCACCCGGAGGATTGGACCGCGCAGTGGATCGGCCCCGACGAACCGGCGGTTCCGGAACCGGGGGAGCGTCCCGGACATGCTCTGTCAAAAACCTTCACGCTGGACGCAGCCCCCGCAAAGTCGCGCTGCTACGCCACAGCCCACGGCATCTACGAGCTCTTCATCAACGGCGTGCGGGTGGGGGACCAACAGCTCACACCGGGCTCGACGAGTTACCACAGCACGCTCCAGGTCCAGGCCTTTGATATCGCCCGCATGCTCCGGCCCGGTACCAACACCGTCCGGGCCGTCCTCACCGACGGCTGGTACCGCGGCACGTTCGGGTACACACGCGACGCCGACATGCACGGACCGCAGACGGCCTTCCTGGCTCAGCTGGAGCTGGAGTCCGGCGGACAACGGACAGTCGTCGGCACCGACGGCTCGTGGGACGTTTCCGCGACGGAGATCGTCAGCGCCGATCTCATGGCCGGCCAGCGAGTAGATTTCCGCCGCGGCCACGGGGCAACCGGGCACGCAGTCCTCCGCGACGGCAGCTTCACCACCCTCACCGGCCCCGTGGCGCCCCCCACGCGCATCGTGGAAGAACTCAGCCCGGTATCCATCACGCGACTGGCCAACGGCAACCAGATCGTGGACCTGGGCCAGAACATCAACGGCTGGATCCGCCTGAGCCGGCTTGGCGCCCCAGGGAAGACTGTCACGATGGTGTACGGCGAAGCCCTGGGCGCTGACGGCGACGTCACCCAGGAACACCTCCGTCCCCACGATTTCCGCAATCCGGGGCAGTTCCTCGGCGCCGGACAGGTGGATTCCGTGGTGGCATCTGGCGCCCCGGGCGAGGTCTTCGAGCCGCGCCACACCACCCATGGCTTCCAGTACGTCGCCGTGCAGGGCCTGGACGCAGACCTGGAACCGGCGGACATCGTGGGCTGCATGGTCCAGACCCAGCTGGAACGCCTGGGGACTTTCAACTGCAGCGACGACCGGCTCAACAGGCTGCACGACATTGTGGAGTGGAGCTTCCGCGGCAACGCTTGTGAAGTTCCCACCGACTGCCCGCAGCGGGAAAAGGCAGGCTGGACCGGCGACTGGCAGCTGTTTGTACCCACCGCCGCCTACCTCTTCGACGTGGCAGGTTTTACGGCGAAGTGGCTCAGGGACGTGAGGACCGATCAGTGGGACAACGGAGTGGTGGTCAACATCTCTCCCTCGCCGGGACCGGAGGTAACCAGTGCCGAATTCATGGCCTTTACGAATGGGTCCTCAGGGTGGGGGGATGCGGTGGTCATGGTGCCTTGGGAGATCCATCTCGCCACCGGTGACACCGGCATCCTGGAACAGAACTGGGAGGCGATGGAACGCTGGCTCGGCTTCATCCGCAGCGCCACGGAGGGCAACCGGCACCCGGCCAGGGCAGAGGCCCACGCCATGCCGGCCCCGCATGAGCAGTATCTCTGGGACACCGGCTTCCATTTCGGGGAATGGATGGAACCGGGTGGCCCGGCGCCGGACCTATTCGCCTCTCGGTCTGCCGACAACGGCATCGTGGCCACCGCCTACTACCGGCACTCCTCCGCCATCATGGCCAGGATTGCCGCCGTCCTGGGCAAGGGGGACAAAGCCCGGGAACTTGGGGAGCTCTCCGGTAACGTCCGCCGTGCGTGGCAGCGGGAATACCTGCGGGCCGACGGAACAGTCGACGGTGGCACGCAGGCCAACTGCGTGCGCGCGCTGGCCTTTGACCTGGTTCCGGACGGCGGCCGGCCGGCGGTGGTCAAGCAGTTGGTCACGCTCGTTCGCGACGCCGGCACGCACCTGGGCACCGGCTTCCTGGCCACCCCCTACCTGCTGCCTGTGCTCGCCGATAACGGACAGCCGGACCTCGCCTATGAACTGCTCATGCAGGACTCCGAACCCTCCTGGCTGGTGATGGTGGACCGCGGTGCCACCACCATGTGGGAAGCCTGGGACGGAAGAGGCGCGGACGGAACAACGCGCCAGTCGCTGAACCACTACAGCAAGGGCGCCGTGATCTCGTTCCTGCACCGCTACACGGCGGGCCTGCGCCAGGCACCCGGGAACGCGGCCTACAAACGGATCATCATCGAGCCCCGCCCCGGCGCCGGGATCACCTCCGCGGCCACGTCGCACCGGGGCCCGCAGGGCCCCATCGAGGTCAGCTGGGCAATTGACGACGGCGAGATCACCCTCATTGCGACCGTCCCGCCCGGCACCACAGCGGAAGTCCGCCTCACCGGCCGGCCGAACGCCGTCGTCGGGCCCGGAACCCATACCTTCACCGCCCCTGCCGGCGGCAATGACCACCAGCCCCAACTTGCAAGGAGTGCATCATGACCCCGGACGCAGCCACAGCCACGGAAACCACCCCCGTCGAAACAGGTCAGGCGGCACCGGCCGGGCTGCCGGCCCCGGCCTTCCCGGCGTTCCTGCCCCCGGGCGCGGCCGAAGTCGTGTCGGAAAACTCTGCCGTCCACCGCGAAGTCAGCTACGCGATCGCTATCGGCTTCCGCCGGCTCGCCATGGATATCTGGCTGCCCCGCAACGCTGCCGGGACGCCGGTGCCGCTGGTTGTCTGGATCCACGGCGGCGCGTTCCAGCTGGGAGACCGCCGCGAGCTGCCGCCTACCTTCGCCCCGGACTCAGTGTTCCGCCTGCTGAACGAAGCCGGCATCGCGTGCGCCACCGTGGACTACCGCCATGCCCTGGAGGCGCCGTTCCCGGCGCAGCTGCACGACCTCAAGGCCGCCGTCCGGTACCTCCGCGAACACGCAGACATGTTGGGGATCGACGCCGGACGGATCGGCGCGTGGGGCGAGTCGGCCGGCGGGCATCTTGCCGCCTTGCTGGGACTGACTGGCGCCAGGAAGGACCTCGAGGGTGGCCTCGGAGTCCAAGGGCACTCCAGCGCCGTGAGCGCCGTCATCGACTTCTACGGGGTGTCCTCGCTGCCGGACATGCCGGCCATGAACATTCCCCCGGGCATGATGACCGGGCCGTTGAGCGCGGCGGTGCCGGACGGCATGACCCTCGAGCCCGGCCCCATGCTGGTGGGCGGCACCGCCGACGCCGCCCTGCTGGCCGCAGCGAGTCCGCTGGGCTACGTCACCGCGGACGCGCCGCCGTTCCTGCTGGTCCACGGCGACAGCGACGGCCTGGTTCCGCTCTCCCAAAGCCAACTGCTCGCCGCCGCGCTCGATGACGCGAACGTCCGCAACGAACTCATCACCATCCGGGGCGGTGACCACTGCTTTTTCGGCGCCGAAGGCCAGCTGGACCGGATCCTCGGCTCAGCGGTGGCATATTTCGCCCACGAGCTTTAGCGACAAGCTCAATTTCCGGCGGTAGCATTCCGCTATGCCTATCGCACGCTTCCCAGGTCTCGTCATTGATTGCCCCGACGCCGCGGTCCTCGCGGGTTTTTACGGCGCCCTGCTGGGCTGGCAGGTGAAGGTCGACGGTGACTGGGCCGAAATCCGCCCTGACGACGGCAGCAACTGCATTTCGTTCCAGCAGGTGGACGGCTACCGTGCCCCGGAATGGCCTGGCCAGGAAGTGCCACAGCAAATGCACCTGGACCTGATGGTGCAGGACCTGGATGAAGGCGAAAAGGTCGCCGTCGAGCTGGGGGCCACCAAGGCCGACTCGCAGCCGGGCACCAGCTTCCGGGTATTCCTCGACCCGGCCAGCCACCCCTTCTGCCTCTGCGTGGACTAAACAACTCGCCACGCCCGGTTGGCGTCGGCAGCCGCCGGGTAGGCCCAACAAGGCACYCCATGCACAGGGTTTCCAGTCAATGAAACTTCGCTAGCGGGCGCATTGCCGTTCCCGGGACGCTGGGGAAAGCCCTAGAGCTTCCTCCAACTGATGAATCGAGCCGACGTTGACTCCCAACACCCTTCGTTTCCCGTCCCAGGACCACGCCCGCGCGGGGACCGCCGTTCCCTCCGCCGTCCGATTCGAACACCACGAGGAGCCCTTCGGCATCGGCGAAGACCGCCCCAGGCTCTCCTGGCAGGTCACCACCGACCGGACCGGGTGGGTCCAGGCCGCCTACGAACTCCAGCTCGGCCCCGATGAGGCCGGCCTGACAAGCTACGGCCGCACCGAGACCAGGGAGCAGCTCCTGCAGCCCTGGCCCGCACCGCCGCTGGAGAGCCGCCAGCGCGTCGCCGTCCGCGTCCGTGTCTGGGGCAACGGCGGCGGCGCGCCCTCCGAATGGAGCCCCGTTGCCTACGTAGAGGCGGGATTACTGAACGCGTCCGATTGGCAGGCAGCCATGATCCGCCCGGCCTGGGACGARGCCAGCGAMGCCAAYGAGCCGGCAGCGCGCCTGAGCMGGACKTTCGARSTGGMMGGSSMYGTGSSGTCCGCCCGGCTCTACGCCAGCGCSCRYGGCGTCTACGTGGCGCACATCAACGGCCGSCGCGTGGGYCGGGACATCCTGRCCCCGGGCTGGACCAGCTACCAYCACCGSCTGCGCTACCAGAGCTACGACGTCACTGAGTATCTCCGGCCAGGCACGAACGTGATCGGCCTTGAGTTCGCGGACGGCTGGTGGCGCGGCAATCTGGGCTTCCAGGAGAAGCGCAACACGTACGGCAACCGCACCGCCGTGATCGCCCAGCTGGAAATGACCGACGGCGGCGGGGCAGTGAGCGTGATTGGCTCGGATGCGTCGTGGCTGGCGGGGCGGGGGCCGGTGCTGTCGGCAGACCTGTACGACGGCGAAACGTTCGATGCGCGGCTCCGGAGCCGTGGCTGGGCTGAGACCGGAGCGGAGACCGGCGCGGGCCCCGACTTGCTGCAGCCCGCCGTCGTAGTTGACGGCTTCGATCCTGCAGTCCTGGTCGCACCCGACGGTCCGCCCGTCCGGGCCACCGACGAGTTGCCGGTCAAAGCCGTGCTGGGAACGCCGTCCGGAAAGACCATTCTGGACTTTGGCCAGAACCTGGTGGGCCGGGTGCGTTTCAATGTGAGCGGTGCGGCCGGCACCGAGGTGGTGCTGCGGCACGCCGAGGTTCTGGAGCACGGCGAACTCGGCGTCAGGCCGCTGCGCGTCGCCAAGCAGACCGACCGCTACATCGTGCGAGGCGATTCGGGCGGCGAGAGCTGGGAGCCGGAGTTCACCATCCACGGGTTCCGCTACGTGGAGGTGAGCGGCTGGCCAGGTGTTGTGGATCCGGACGCGTTCACCGCCGTCGTGATCCACTCGGACCTGCGGCGAACGGGCACGTTCGAATGCTCCGATCCGATGCTGAACCAGCTCCACTCGAACGTGGTGTGGGGGATGCGGGGGAACTTTGTCGACGTGCCCACGGACTGCCCGCAGCGCAACGAGCGCCTCGGCTGGACCGGCGACTTCCAGATCTTCGCCGCCACCGCGTCCTTCCTGTACCGGATCCCCGGCTTCACCACGTCCTGGCTCAAGGACCTCGCCGCAGAGCAGGGGACTGACGGGCCGCCGCCGCTGGTGGTCCCGGAAGTGGTGGCCGAAAAGCCGCCATTCCCGGACCGCCCGGTGATGGCCGCGTGGGGTGATGCAGCCGTGCTTGTTCCCTGGGTGCTGTACCAGCGGACGGGGGACCTCGAGTACCTCCGCCGGCAGCTGCCGGGAATGATCGCCTGGCTGGAAGCCGCGGCCCAGGCCGCCGGCCCGGAGCTGCGCTTTGAGCACGGCTTCCAGTTCGGCGACTGGCTGGACCCGGCCGCACCGCCGGACTCGCCCGGCGACGCCCGCACCCCCTGGCAGCTCGTGGCACAGGCCTACCTGGCTTACTCGGGGTCGGTGGCGGGCGAGGCTGCCGGACTGCTGGGCCACGACACGGAATCGGAACGGTTGCGCGAGCTGTCCGCCCGGTCCCGGGCGGTGTTCCGGGAACGCTACCTTAATGACGAAGGCCGGCTCCGGCCGTCCACGCAGACGGCCTACGCGGTGGCACTGCGCTTCGGACTCCTCGAACCGGCCGAACACCCTGCCGCGGCCGCCCGGTTGGCCGACATCGTGGAAGCCGACGGCTACCGCATCGCCACCGGGTTCGTGGGAACTCCGCTGGTCTGCGACGCGCTCAGCGATGAAGGCCACACGACGGCGGCATACCGCCTGCTCCTCCAGACCGAGTGCCCGTCATGGCTGTACCCCGTGACAATGGGCGCCACCACTATTTGGGAACGCTGGGACTCCATGCTCCCGGACGGCAGCATCAATGAGGGCGAAATGACTTCTTTCAACCATTACGCCCTGGGTGCCGTGGCCGATTGGATGCACCGCACTGTGGCCGGCTTGGCACCAGCTGAACCCGGGTATCGGAAACTCGCCATCCGGCCTAGGCCCGGCGGGGGGCTGGCGTGGGCCGCTGCCCGGCACGAGACCCCTTACGGCGAGGCTGTGGTCCGGTGGGAGCTGGACGGCGACGTGTTCTTGCTGTCCGTGTCGGTCCCGGCCGGCTGTACCGCCGCGGTGTACCTGCCCGACGGCGGGACCACCGGCGTCGAGGTCGGTTCCGGGACGCATTCGTTCAGCTGTGCAGTTCCTGAAGCCGCAACCGAGGGCGCCCGCGAGCCGGTGTTTCAGCCATGAGCCTGGATGTGGAGCTGGCCGGCCTCATGCACCACGTGGCTGAAGCCGGCTCCTTCGCCGATCTCCTCGCCGATCCTGCCGGGATGCAGCGGCTGGCGGCGTTCAGCGGCGCGGATCTGCCCTACACGGCCCCTGCCGTACCGATCCGCTCGGTGGAGGCGCCGGGGCCCAACGGACCCGTGCCCATCCGGATCTACGGCCCCGGCATCCTTCGGCTGGACGGTGACCGGGGTTCCGCGGCGGGGAATGCGTCCGGGGCCGCCCTGCCCGGCCTGGTGTGGCTGCATGGCGGCGGGTTCGCCGGAGGGACGCTGGACATGCGGGAGGCCGACCAGGTCGCCCGGGAACTAGCTGACCGGACCGGCGGCCTGGTGTTCTCCGTCGACTACCGGCTGGCCGGCGACGGCGTCCACTTCCCGGTCCCGCACGAAGACACGCTCGCGGCGTGGATCTGGGCGGCAGCCCACGCCGAGGGCCTTGGCGTGGCCCCGGGAAACCTGTGCCTTGGCGGGGCCAGCGCCGGCGGGAACCTCGCCGTCGGCGCCGCCATGTATCTCAAGGACGCCGGACTCGCACTGCCCGCCAAGCTGCTGCTGGCGTACCCGTTCCTGCACGCCGCGCTTCCCCCTCTGAAGCCGGCCGCGGTGTCCGACGGCAGGGTGCTTTCCAGCCTGCCGCGGATCCTGCGCTTCACCGAGGACGACTGCCAGGCAATGGTGGAGAACTACATCGGCGGCCCCGCCGGGATGGCGTCCTCGTATGCCCTGCCCGGCCGTGCCGATCCTTCGGGGCTCCCCCCGGTGGCGGTCATCGCCTGCGAATACGATGACCTGCGTCCGTCGGCTGAGCTCTTCCGGGAATCGCTCCGCGCGGCCGGCGTCCAGGTGTCCTTCCGGCTGGAAGCGGGGGCGACGCACGGGTACCTCAACCACTCGGCGGCGCTGGGGATCGTGCAGCAGGGGCTGGCATTCCTTGCGGCGGAACTGGCCTCGGCAAAGCCCTTTCAATGATTGAAATCCGCGGTTTGCGCCGGTCCGGTGATCCGACAGTCTTAGGGGAGACGCCGGGCATCACGGAACCCGTGCACAAGCCAAGCGGCGCAGGAAAACGGATGGAGTCGACGATGACGGAAGGTCGCGTGCTGAGCGGCATCGAATTCGCCCGCGCGGGTGACGACGGTTCCCGCCCGCTGTTGCTGGACCTCTACCTTCCCGGTCCTGAGGGCGGGGCGGCTCCCCGGCCGGCGGTGGTCCATTTCCACGGGGGCGGCTGGCGCATGGGGGAGCGGTCTTCCCTGGGCCCGGTCCTGGACGGATTCGGCAACAGCGCCTTCCAAACGTTCACTGACACAGGATTCGTGGTGGCATCGGCGGACTACCGGCTTAGCCAAGAGGCGCATTTCCCGGCCCAGCTGCACGACGCGAAAGCCGCCGTCCGCTGGCTGCGGAACCATGCCGCCGACTACAACGTGGACCCGGAGCGGATCTACGCGTGGGGCGACTCCGCGGGCGGCCATCTCGCCAGCCTGGTGGGTCTCACCACCAATGCCGACGGCGTCAATGCCGGCGATGCCGTCGCCGCGGTGGCAGCCTGGTACCCGCCCACGGACCTGGGCAGGATGGCCGAACAGAGCCTGCCGGGCGCCGTTGCCAGGGCCAACGATCCCGGATCCAGGGAGGAACTCCTTGTCGGTGCTGTACTGGCCGACGAGCCGGCGAAGGCGTCTGCGGCGAGCCCCATCAGCTACGCCAGCCGTTCGGCACCGCCGTTCTTCCTGGCCCACGGAACCGCCGACCGCTTCGTTCCGCCCGCCCAGTCGACGTCCCTAGCGGCGGCGCTGGAAGCCGCCGGAACCGACGTCGAACTGCTCCTGATCGAGGACGCGGACCACATGTGGGTACTGCCCGATCACAGCCCGGCCGCCGCGGAGAAGGCCATGGACGCCACCGTCGACTTCTTCCTCCGCCAGGCCCAAGTCCCCTGACAGAGCCCTCCCCGCGAAGCCAGTGCGGGCCCCGGTCTGACCCGGGCAGCTTTGCCCTGCCAATTTTCCACGATCACCAGTTCCCTCACCCGCCCGTCCGGGCGGAACCTGAAAGGCCCTCCACATGCAGTACATCGGCATCACCCACGACGGCGCGGCCTGGGTTGCGGCCCTGGCCGACAGCCGGGTCTACCCGCTGGCTCCGGTCCAGGATTTCTGGGCGGATGCCGCCGGCTGGCAGGAAAAGTCCCTGTCCCTGACGGCCGGCGGCGCGTCGCTGACCCGGGCGGACGTCACCGAAGTCCCACTGGTCCCGCCCACCGCCCGCGTGATCTGCGTGGGATTGAACTACCGCGCCCACGCCGCCGAGGGTTCCTTCTCCGTGCCCGAGTACCCCACGCTGTTCGGCCGGTGGACCGCGTCCCTGTCGGTCGGCAACGTCCCCGCGCCGGTGCCCGCCGGCGAGGCCGGACTGGACTGGGAAGGCGAAGTCGCCGCCTACGTGGGCCGGCGGGTCGAATCCGCGGACGAAGCCACCGCCGCGGAAGCCGTCTTCGGCTACTCCACCTTCAACGACCTCACCGCGCGGCGGGCCCAAAAGCTCACCGCCCAGTGGACCCTGGGCAAGAACGGCGACTTCAGCGGCCCCCTCGGCCCGCTGGTCAGCCGCGACGAGGCCGGGGACCTTCGCGAGGGATTGCAGGTCCGGACCCGGGTCAACGGCACCGAGGTCCAGAACGGCAACACCCGGGACATGATCTTCTCCGTCCCGGCCATCATCGCCCTGATCAGCCAGACGATGACCCTGCATCCCGGTGACGTCATCGCCACGGGAACCCCGGAAGGGGTCGGCTACGTCCGGACCCCGCCGTGGCTSCTGCAGCCCGGCGACACGGTCGAAGTGGAAATCGACACCCTGGGAACGCTCACCACGCCCGTCGGCGGGCCGTCACTGCGGGCCCGGGCCTGATGACCGCCGTCAACAACGCGGCCCTCGGCGACCTCCCGGACCGGGTGCCGGTGCTGATCGCCGGCGGAGGACCCAGCGGGCTCTTCCTGGCCCTGGACCTCGCGCACCGCGGCATCCGCAGCCTCGTCATCGAGCCGAGGACCACCATTGACCAGGACCGGCCGCGCGCCAAGACCACGAACGCCCGCACCATGACGCACCTGCGCCGCCTCGGGCTTGCCGACAAACTCCGCGACGCCGCGCCGCTGCCGGTCGCCTACGCCCAGGACGTCATCTTCTGCTCCGCCCTCACCGGCCACGAAGTCACCCGGTTCCGCCAGGCCTTCCAGCTCGTCCCGGGCCGGTATGGCCCCCAGCCGGAATGCGGGCAGCAGGTCCCGCAGCCCGTCATGGAGGCCGTGCTCCGGGAGGCCGCCGCCGAATCCCCGCTCATCACGCTGCTGACCGGCCTGAGCGTGGAAGACCTGGACATCAACCAGGGCGGCGGCACGCCGGGCCCAGGCCGGCCGCGCTTCGGCTCGCGCGTGGCGGTGTCCGACGCAACCGGGCGGCGCAAGGCCGTGGACTGCAACTTCGTAGCCGCGGCCGACGGCGGGTCCTCCACTGTGCGCCGCCGGCTGAACATCCGCCTCGCCGGGGGCTCCGCCGAGCTCTCCAACATCAGTGTCCTGTTCCGTTCCGACACCCTCGCCGCCGCGATCACCCTGGACCCGGCCGTCCAGTACTGGGTCCTGGGACCCGAGGTTTCGGGCATGGTGGGGCCGCTGGACCTCGGCAGCACCTGGTGGGCCATCATCCAGGGCGTGGACGGCAGCGGATCACCCGACGCCGGACACCTGGTCCGTTCGCTCGTCGGGGCCGACGTCGACGTCGAGGTCATCGCCACCGACCCCTGGACGGCGCGCATGCTGCTCGCCCCGGGATACGGGCACGACGGCGTGTTCCTGATCGGGGACGCGGCGCACCTGAATCCGCCCTGGGGCGGGCACGGGTTCAACACGTGCATCGGCGACGCCGCCAACCTGGCCTGGAAGATCGCCGCCGCCTTGGAGGGCTGGGCCGGCCCGGCCCTGCCCGGCAGCTATGAGCTGGAGCGCCGGCCCGTCGCGGCCCGGACCATCCGCGACGCCGCCGCCAACGGCAAGTCGCTGGCCTACCACTTCGCGGACCCGGCCCTGGGCCGGGCTGATGCGGACGGCGAGGCAGCCCGGCGGGTCGCCAAGGATGCGCTGGCCGTCAAACAAAGCGAGTTCGACTCGCTGGGACTGGTGCTGGGCTACACGTACGGCTCCTCGCCTCTGGTGGTCCCGGACGGCCTGTCCGTCCCCGCCGAGGACCCCGTCAGCTACGTCCCCTCCGCCAGCCCGGGATCGCTGCTGCCACACGCCTGGCTCGACGCGACAACGTCGCTCTACGACCTGCTGGGCAGCGGCTTCACCCTCCTGGTGGACCGCGACAGCCTGGGCGGCGCGGCCGCCGGGCAGGCCTACGCGGCGGTCCTGGCCGCCGCCGCGATCCACAAAATCCCGCTGTCCGTCGTCGACGTCGGACCCGACCAGGACGGAACCCCGATGACCACGCACTGGCAGGCCGCCGCGGTGCTGGTCCGCCCGGACCAGCACGTCGCCTGGCGGGGGACCGACCCCGTGGGGGCCGCCGCGGCCATTGGCGTGGCCGCCGGCTGGCCGCTGGCAACACCATCCGAAGACCCCGACAGGAGAACACGTGTCCGTGCCGTCCTTCCGTGACTATCTCTACCCGCCCGACCACCCGCGGGTGGCGCAGATCCGTGGCCTGGATGCCCGCGGCTATGCCGAGGCGGCAAAGACCGATCCCTTCGCGGGTCCCATGATCCAAGGCTGGGCCGCCCAATACCCCGAGCCTTTCACCGGGGTGACCAGCGACGGGGTCCGCCGGGACGGGCTGTACCCCCTCGAGACGGCGCCGGCGGGGGAGGAGGCGCCGGCGGCCGCCATGACGGCCGCCGCCCGGGACCTGCTGGCACGACTCACGCCGGCCCAGGCCGAACAGCTCCGCTACGGGGTGGACGCGCACGAATGGCAGAGCTGGGCCAACCCGGAATTCCTGCAACATGACACGGGCCTGCGCCTGGACGAGCTGGACCCGGACGTGCGCGAACAGATCCTGGCCGTCGTGGCGGCGAGCCTGAGTCCGGCCGGCTACGGGCTGGTCCGTAACCTGATGCGGATCAATGGATTCCTGGGCGACCTGGTGGAGCTGCCGGAGCTGATGAACGAGTTAAGCTACAACTTCGCCCTCTACGGTGACCCGTCGGAGACGTCCCCGTGGGGCTGGCAACTCTTCGGCCACCACGTGGCGCTCAACGCCCTGGTGGCCGGGACCCAGCTGGTGGTCTCGCCGGTGTTCCTCGGCGCCGAACCGGACGTCATCGACGCCGGCCCGCACCAGGGCGTGGCCGTTTTCAAGGAGCGGATCGCCTTGGCGCGGCGCCTCATGCAAGCCCTGCCCGGGCCGCTGCGGGACGAGGCCACGCTTTTCGAGGACATGCAGGACCCGGCCATGCCGGAGGGCAGGCTGCACCCCGGGGACGAACGTCACCTGGCCGGCTGCTTCCAGGACAACCGCGTGATTCCCTACGAGGGAATCCCGGTCAGCGCGATGCCCGCCGCGGCACGCGCGATCCTGGACCAGCTCGTGGCAGACTTCATCGCGTTCCTCCCCGACGGGCCGCGGACCGTCCGCCTGCGGGAAATCGCGGCCCACTGGGACGAAACCTGGTTCTGCTGGATCGGCGGATGGGAGGCGCAGGACGCCTTCTACTTCCGCCTGCAGAGCCCCGTGCTGGTCATGGAACTGGACCACCACACAGGCGTCTTCCTCAGCAATGACACCCCGGCCCCGTTCCACATGCACACGGTGYTGCGCACCCCGAACGGCAACGACTACGGGCGCGAGCTGGTGCGCCAGGCTCTGAACGGACACGCGTCATGAACCGCTGACAAGCCGTCCACCGACGCGAATGGCCCGGAACCCTCCGCGGGGGTTCCGGGCCATTCGTGTGGGACCTGCAGCCGGACCGGAAAACCGGGCCAGATGCCCAGGTCCGCCTAGATGTCCAGCGCAGCCCTGCGCTGCGGCGGGGGACCCACCACGGTCAGGTCCATCTCGGCCTGGGCCCGGCCGAAGCCCTCCATGTCCATGTAGGGCTCGCCGCCCTCGGTGTACATGTAATCCTCCGTGGGCTTGTTGAAGTACTCGAAGAAGCCGTTGAAGACCGACGGCGTCAGGAACCCGACCATCTGGGTGTTGTGGGAATCGAAGGCGAAGGAGTGGATGGTCCCGGCCGGGGCGTGGAGGAAGTCGCCCTTGGTGAGCAGCACTTCGCGGCCGTTGGCGTAGATCCACATCCGGCCCTCGGTGCAGAGGAAGTTTTCCGTGTGCTGCTCGTGGAAGTGCAGCGGAATGTAGGGGGACTTGGCGCCCTTGGTGTGGACGGCGAAGTAGTTCGCTCCCGTGTTCGCSGGCCGGGACAGGTASGTGAACATGGTCTGGTAGCTGACCATCCGCTCGCCYTCGCCCGCACTGAGGAAGTACGGGCTCTGAGCCGCCGGCAGCCCGGCGTCCTGCCGGAAAGACGGTGCCACCCGTTCGACGTCGGGGAACGTGATGCCGAATTCGGCGCCCACCGCCGCGCACTCCTGCAGGCTGGGCTTCCGGCCCGGGGTGACAGGTGGGACGTGCGAATCGATGGGTGTGCCGACGCGTTCGTAGTAGGCCTCGGCGCCGCCCGGTGTCATCCAGTTCAGGAACCGGGTGTAGTGGCTAGCCATCCGGTACGCGTGCGGGGTTCCCGGCGGGATCACCACGGAATCCCCGGGAGTCAGGATGCGGCTTTCGCCCGGCAGCCAGACGTGCAGGATGCCGTCGAAGACGTACAGCGTTTTGTGTTCCACCGCGTGGCTCACAAACGGTGATTCGGCCCCCATGCCGCCGGAGATGTAGGCGGCGCTGAAAATGCCGCCAGTGTCTGCCGCCCGGGCGACCACCGTGACCAGCTGGCCGGCGATCTCATAGCGGGCGCCTTCGCCCGACGCCATGTAGTACGGGACGGCGTCGCCCGGCAGCACATTCGCCAACGGGAGCTCTTTGTTCATTTCCTCAACGCTGAGGGACATCGCATCCTTCTTTCCTGTCTGTGGAGCGCGGGCTGCCCCCAAGACTGCCCCTGATTCTCCGCCGCGGCGACCTCCATTTCCAATGGATGAAACACTTCTGTCCGTCGCTCCGGGCTGTTGGGCGCCGGGAAGCCGTTGGCGGCGGCCGGCGGGCGGTCAGGGGTAGGCGCCCGCGGCCATTCGCCGATACGGTCCAAAGTCCCTGTTTTGGTGTCAGTACTCCCGGCTAGTCTTGCGTGAGGCGCATGGCGGTCCGTAATGCGAGCCGGTGCGCCTCCAGCCAAGAACAATGGGGGGTACGTTGTCCAACGATTCAGTCATGACCTGGCTTCCCGGCGACGCAGGCCGCACCGCGGCAGCCGAGCCTTCAGAGCGGAGCGAGGCCGTCGGCCCCTCCTGGGACCGCGTCATCCCGCAAGGATCTCCCGGCGTCAGCCGCGGTGACTACTGCCGCGACCATTGGCCGCCCCTGTAGGGGTACCGCTGAGGCGGCAGTGTTCCTGCCCGCGGAGGACCCAGACGGCGGTTGCCCGCGCACGGCTGTTGGCTTCTATTTACCTGGGATTTACGTGACTTGCCTTGTGGGCGTTCCACGGCCGCAGCGAGACTTTAATGACGGGCTGACATCATCCGTTCAGCCTCAGGGACAAACCAATCCAGCGGGCAGCAGCGACGCTTTCCCCTTCACCCCGTGGCAATGATGCCCGGACGGGGAGCCCGCGAACCGGGAGGATCGTCATGGCCGGCACATTTGAACTCTTCGTTGACGCTGATGCCTGCTTCAGGTTTCGGCTCAGGGCACCGGACGGGGCAGTACTGGCCGTGTCAAAGGGCTTCGCGGACAAGCCGGCAGCGGTTGCCGGCATCACCGCGGTGCGCGAGTATGCCGGCATGGGGCTGATCAGTGATCTGTGCCCGGAGCCG
>NZ_JBFTZL010000073.1:0-16942 GCF_056406825.1 Arthrobacter sp. P1_A5
TGCCAAGGGCGACCGCGATGAACTGGCGGCCGAGACCGCGACCGAGTTGGGCATCGACGCCGTCATTCCCTGGCAGGCCGAGCGGTCCATTGTGCGGTGGAAGGCGGAGCGGGCCGCGAAGGCGCATGCCAAGTGGCAGTCGGTGGTGACAGCAGCTGCCAAGCAGGCGCGCCGGGCATGGATTCCCGAGGTCCGGGCCGCCGTCGACGGCGCCGGGCTGCAGACGGCGGTAGCGGCGGCAGACCTCGCCGTTATCCTGCATGAAGACGCCGTGCGCCCGCTGCGGCAGGTACTCGAGGCCTGGCTGGAAAGTGTTGGTCCCGGCGAGGTTGTGGCAGACGCTGCCGGATCCCGTGAGGTCCTGCTGATCGTGGGTCCGGAAGGCGGCATCAGCCCGCGGGAGGTGACCCGGCTTTGCGACGCCGGCGCAGTTACGGCCCTTTTGGGGCACCATGTGCTGCGTTCGTCCACGGCCGGGCCCGCCGCCACCGTGCTGGCCAGCGACATCCTCGGCCGCTGGTGACCTGCGGCAGCCGTCGCCGCAGGTGACGTGATGCCTTGTTGAGGTGACGGCTATTTGACCGTAAACCCGCGGGTGTCCTGGAATACTTCCTTGGCGCTGTCGGATGCGTCCACCTGGGAYACCCGGACCTCGTAATTGCCCGGGCCGAGGTTCACGGACAAGGTGAACAGCCCGGGCCGGGCTGCATCGGCGGAGGCCGTCGCGCTGCCGTTAAGATACGCGGTCTTGGCGTTGTCGCCGTCGCCGTCAACCTTGAGGATCGCCCAGCGGAGCTTCCCGCCCTGGACGGTGCTGCGGCCACTGATCTTGACCGAACCGTCGGCCACGGACGTGCCCTCCTGCGGATCAATGATCCACACTGGTGCCACCATCCCGGCGCTGCGGGACGTCGGCTCGCCCAGGCGGACATGGTTGAAGGCGACGTAGTCGGTGTGACCGTCCACCAGCACAACCACCTGGACCTGCTGTCCGGCATCGATGAGGCCGGCGCTGGCCGCGGCAGCTGTCGCCGTGTAGACGAGCTGCTGGATGGCGCGCTCGGCCATGGCCGCATCCACGTTGCTGTTGAAGGCATCAGCGGAGACATCCACCGTGATGACGTTCTTGCCGGAAATCGACGTCGCCAGCTTCTTCGGATTTTGCCAGGGCGTGAAAAAATCCGGGTCCAAGGGCTTCTGCGACATCATGACCCGCAGGGCGCGGGTGACGGGATTGTCCTGATCCGGAACGTCGCGGAACTCGCGGTAGAGAAATGCGTTGTCATTGGCCCGGCCGATCCAATACACCGGAGCCTTGTTCGACGTCTGGGCAGTCTCGAGCGGTGCGCTCGTGGTGGGGGCGCCCGACGCCGGGGCGGGAATGAGCTCAGATGGGCTGCTGGAATTTGTGATGCCGCTCTGCGGCGTCGCCACACAGCCGGACAGGACGAGCACGGCAGGCAGCRCCAACGCCAGCGCGACGCGGCGGACGCGCCCCGCCGATGGCTGCTGAACTCCACGCTTCCTGATGCCGCTGTCCCTTCGTCTTACGCCCCGCGTTCCGCGGTGATGATCCGTTTGTAGCCGTAGCCGGCCGCTGACGGCCGCCCGATCGCTCACCGGCCGGAGGCCGGTCCGGCGATCCCGGGACAGCCGGATTCCAGCATGGCACACGGGCGCGGCGCGGCAGCCGGGTTTGGGCCCTGGCGCCGGAACTGCAACGGGAACGATATGAGGCCGATACAAAGTTGATACCTAATGGCGTCCGCTTGTGGTTCCTTGCACTGACGTGGTCCGGGCGAGGGGACGCAGCACCAGGCGTATCAGTCCATGGGCCTGCCCATCGCGGAGGCGGGGTCGTTTCCCCGCCGTTGCGGGGAGGTCTGCGTAGGGCGTCAGGGCCAGGAGTTCGACGCTTTCCAGATCGTCGGCMTTTGCGCCCAACGTTGTCCGCACCCGGTCTCCAAACATTTCGGTACGCAGCAGCGCCGGGCACGGGAGGGCACGTTGACGACGGCGAGTCCGGCCAGGCTTGGTGGAGAGCCGATGCCTGCAAGGGATGTTTAGGGCACACTGGTGCCGTGAGCGGAATCCCTTGGGTGCTGCACGTCGATCTCGACCAGTTCATCGCGGCGGTCGAAGTGCTCCGGCGGCCGGAGCTTGCTGGCAAGCCGATCATTGTCGGCGGTCGGGGCGACCCCACGGAACGCGCCGTGGTGTCGACGGCGTCCTACGAAGCGAGGGCGTTTGGCGTGAGTTCCGGAATGCCCTTACGCATTGCCGCCCGGAAAGTGCCCGACGCTGTGATCCTGCCCGTCGATCAGGAGGCTTACCTCGCGGCGTCTGAAACGGTCATGGCTACCCTGCGCGCGCAGCCCGGCGCCACCGTGCAGGTCCTCGGGTGGGATGAAGCTTTCGTAGGCACCGAGACAGAGAATCCGGAAGCCTACGCCCGGCAGGTGCAGGCCGCTGTCCTGGAGCGAACGCAGCTGCACTGCAGCGTGGGGATCGGCGACACCCTGGTACGAGCCAAGGTAGCCACCGGTTTCGGCAAGCCGGCCGGCGTCTTCCGTCTCACTGCCGCGAACTGGCTCGACGTCATGGGCAGTCGGCCCACCAAGGAGCTCTGGGGCGTCGGAACCAAGGTGTCGGGCAGGCTGGCCAAACTCGGCATCAACACAGTGGCCGAGTTAGCCGCGTCCGACCCCCAGGACCTGGTCCCGGAGTTCGGCCCCAGGATGGGACCTTGGTACGCGGAGCTCGGACGCGGGGACGGCGCCAGCGTCGTGGACGACACCCCGTGGGTTGCCCGCGGCCATAGCAGGGAGACGACGTTCCAGCGCGACCTGACCGAACCCGCCCAGGTCGACGACGCCGTGAGGGAGTTGACAGCGCGCGTCCTGGAGGATGTTGTGGCCGAGGGTCGGCCCGTCGTTGGGCTGACCCTCAAGGTCCGGTACGCGCCGTTCGTCACCAAGACCCACGCGAGGAAGCTTCCCGAGACATTCGACCGGGACGAAATCCTCGCGCAGGCGTTGGACCTCGCAGCCGGAATCGAAGCAGACCGTCCGATCCGGCTCCTGGGCCTGCGGGCCGAAATGGCAATGCCCGACGATGCCCGAAAGGGACACACGCCGACGCGCGGCGGCTGGTGACGGCGTCGCCTCCCTACCGGCGTGGCCTTCTGCGGGCCGGCCCTAGTGGGAGGAACTACCTGAAATACGGATGGTCCGCTCCGATATTTAGCCGGGCAGGTGCCACGCTGAACGTCGACTGAGGAAGTACCCTACTTTGGCGGTGCGCCCGCAAAAGCACCCGTCCGTTAGAGTCGGACAAATGAAACGGGCTGTGATCCTTGGAGGCACTGGCGTTCTCGGCCGCGCGATTGCGTGGCGGCTGATCCGTGCCGGCTGGGCCGTGGACATGACGGGCCGGGACCGGACCAAGATGCCGGCTGACCTGGCTGCCGCCGGTGCCCGATTTATCGCCGCCGAACGTCGTGACGACGCCGCACTGGCCGGGGTGATGGCCGGTGGTGCCGATCTCCTCGTGGACGCGGTGTGCTACACCGACGCCGACGCCCGGCAACTCCTGCCGCACCTGGCCGCGGTGACCGCGGCCGTCATGCTCTCGAGCAAGGCTGTGTACGTTGACGCCGCAGGCAACCACGTCAATTCCGATGTACCGCCCCGCTTTGATGCGCCGATCCTCGAGAACAGTCCGACCATGCGGCCGGGAACCGGGGACTACCAATCCCGGGAAGGCTATGGCGCCAACAAGGTGGCTGCAGAGAACACCCTCCTGGGCAGCGGCCATCCCGTGACGGTGATCCGGGCGTCCAAGGTACATGGTGAGGGCGCGGCCCTGCCCCGGGAATGGATGTTCGTCAAACGGGTCCTCGACCGGCGCCCGGCCGTGTTCCTGGCCCATGCGGGGCAGGGCGCGGACCACACGACGGCAGCGGTGAACACGGCGGCCCTCGTGGAACGGGTTGCCGCCGTGCCCGCGGCACGGATCCTCAACAGTGCCGATCCAGATGCGCCGAATGCCCGGCAGATCGCCGCAGCAATTGCCCGCTACCTGGGCCACCACTGGGAAGAGGTGCTTCTGGATGACAGCGCACCCGCGGGCCTCGGTGACCATCCGTGGGATTTCCGGCCTCCGCTGGTACTGAGCACCAAGGCCTCCCTTGACCTCGCCTATGAACCTGTGGGGACATACGCTCAGACCATCCCGCATCAGGTGGACTGGCTGGTGAAGGCGGCAGCGGCCGGAGCCAAGCCGGGCACCGGCGATCCGTCCCTCAAGAACTATCTCGACTACTCCCGTGAAGAGCAGTTCACCGCTGGTTCGGCCCTGCGAGCACGCCAACGTCCCCTACGAAGGACTAAGTGTTGAAGACACGAAGGGTTTGTCGACGAGGATGGCGGCCTGTGGATGTTTTTCCTTGGCCCTCGGTGAACGCACCAGCTGGGCGCGCATCACAAAGCCTTGTTCGGTGAACCGGAGCGCCACCTCTTCGGGTGCGTGCAGTTCCGCCCGGAGCTCGACGTCGTGTCCGTAAGCACGGTCAATCGTGCGGTGGCCGCTGCCGGCGTGGAAGGCGACGAGCGCCGAACCGCCAGGGCGGAGCGCCCTCCAGAACTCGCGAGCAATCGCCGGCAGCGCCGTCGGGGGAGAGTGGATGATCGAATACCAGGCGAGGACACCGTCCGCAGCTGCGTCCGCCTGGGGCAGGTCCGTCAGCTCTCCCAGCTCGAACAACAGCCCGGGCTGCAGTTGTTGCGCGATCCGGACCATTTCGGGCGACAGGTCGACACCGCTGACGTTCAGCCCCGCCTGGCCGAGATAACTGCTCATTCGTCCGGCACCGCATCCGACGTCGATCACCGTCCGGTCCGCCGTCCCGCGCATGTGGGCGATGAAGTGGTCCACCATGGCCATATCCAGCGGGGCCTCAAAGCTGGTATCCGGGATCACCGCTGAATAGGTCTCGGCGACTGTGTCGTACGCGGATCTGACGTCCATCAAATTTTCCTGGTTTGCCATCAACCGAGCCTAACGGCCATGGCCGGCGAACTCCCGGTGCCGAATTCTTACGTCATGCAACGGGTCCGTGACGCGTTGTGTCGTTGCGCGACTGTGCGTTGCAGCCGGGCTTGGGAACCCGAGCCTGCAGTGGTTGATTGGGGTTACCAGCGCTCGAAAGGACCCGCCATGACGGAACATTCTGACCTCAGCCCGAAGGCACTCCGCCACATTCTCGGGCACTTCGCCACCGGCCTGACGGTGATCACTGCAGCAACCCGGCACGGGCCGGCCGGTTTCACCTGCCAGTCCTTCGCCTCCCTGTCCCTGGAGCCGGCACTGGTCACTTTCAGCCCCGCACGGACATCGAGCATCTGGCCGCTGCTGCGTGCGGCGGGACGGTTTACCGTGAACATCCTGGCCGCAGAGCACCAGCATCTGGCCGGGCAGTTCGCGCGCTCGGGGACGGACAAGTTCGCCGGCGTCGGCCATTCTCCCTCGCCGCTGGGCAACCCCGTCCTGGATAACGCCCTGGCCTGGGTGGATTGCGAACTCCACCAGGAGTACGACGGCGGCGACCACACGATCGTCGTCGGCGCCGTCCGCGCCCTGGGCGCCCGCCCCGACGCTGAGCCCCTGCTCTTTTACAAGGGACGCTACGCGGGCGTCGGGTCCCGCGCCGGCGCGCTCGAGAGCGCGGCCTGACCGTGTCGGAACCGGAACGGGAACCGAAGCCGGAGCGGGAGCCGGGACCCCGCAAAGCGGAACAGCCGTGCCCGGCAACAGGCGCCCACTGGCTGGAGGGGTGGGTCGTCTTCGGAAACGCCTACCCGTAACGGACGGCGCCGGATCCCCTCCGGCGTCGGCCGCGCCGCGCTGGCGTAAGATGGAAGCACCCGTAGACCCTGGCCGCGGGCGGTGCGAACCGCCGTCGGTACGGATCACGGCGACAGACAATATTCATACTGGAGGGGACCAGAGGCCCGCGGGCCAACACCATGACTGAAGCAGCGAACGGCAAGGCCCGGTTCAGCGCCCGAGAACGCACCGCAGGGGAATTCCCCCACTCCCTACCAGGGCTGCGGACGGAGGTGGTCTTGTTCGACGACTCAGAGCAGATGGTCCAGTCGCTGGGCAGCCATGACGAAGCCCTAAGGTTCATCGAAAACCAGTTCCCCGCCGTCGATTTCCATGTCCGGGGGAACGAGCTCGCGATCAGCGGTCCTGCCGCCGACGTGCCGCGCATCATGCGCCTGCTCAACGAGGTTCGCGGGCTGGTGGCCCGAGGCACCGTCATCACTCCGGCCGTGCTGCAGCAGCTCGTCTCCCTGCTGCGCAGCCAGTCGCTGCAGAACCCCGTGGAAGTGCTGACCACCAACATCCTCTCCACCCGCGGGAAGACCATCCGGCCCAAGACGCTGAACCAGAAGAACTATGTGGACGCGATCGACGCCAACACCGTGATCTTCGGGATCGGTCCGGCCGGTACCGGCAAGACCTACCTGGCAATGGCCAAGGCCGTCCAGGCCCTGCAGCAAAAGGAAGTCAGCCGCATCATCCTGACCCGTCCTGCCGTCGAGGCGGGGGAGCGGCTCGGCTTCCTGCCAGGCACCCTGAGCGACAAGATCGACCCCTACCTGCGGCCCCTGTACGACGCCCTGCACGACATGATGGACCCCGAATCCATTCCCCGACTCATGGCCGCCGGCACCATCGAAGTCGCCCCGCTGGCCTACATGCGAGGCCGCACGCTTAACGATGCCTTCATCATCCTCGACGAGGCGCAGAACACCACGCCGGAACAGATGAAGATGTTCCTGACCCGTCTGGGCTTCGGCTCCAAGATGGTGGTCACCGGCGACATCACCCAGGTGGACCTGCCCTTCGGCACCCGCTCCGGGCTCAGGATTGTCGAGGAGATCCTGCAGGGGATCGAGGACGTCAACTTCTCGATCCTGGACGCCTCCGACGTCGTCCGGCACCGCCTGGTGGGGGATATCGTCAACGCCTACAGCATCTGGGACGAAGTCCAAAGGAACCGGGTCAAGCACTCCGTTGCCCGGGAAACGCGGGGAGAACACGCATGAGCATTGAGGTCAACAACGAATCCGGCGTCGTCGTCGACGAGGCCGGGCTCGTGGCGCTGTCGCGTTTCATCTTCGAAAGCCTTTACATCCACCCGCAGGCGGAGCTGTCCATCCTGCTCGTGGACGAACCGGCCATGGAAAAGCTGCACCTCGAACTGATGGACGAGCCAGGCTCCACCGACGTCCTCTCCGTCCCCATGGACGAGCTGACCCCGGGCACGCCGGACAAGCCGACGCCGCAGGGCATGCTCGGCGACATCGCCATCTGCCCCCAGGTGGCCGAGGTCCAGGCCCGCAACGCCGGCCACTCCACCCAGGACGAGATGCTGCTGCTGACCACGCACGGCATCCTGCACCTGCTGGGCTATGACCACGCCGAGCCGGAAGAGAAGGAAGAGATGTTCGGGCTGCAGCGCGAACTCCTGACCGCCTTCACCGGCAAAGCGGCCCCGTCCGAGACGGTTCAGTGACCCCACTGATCCTCGCCGGCATGGCGCTGGTGTTCCTTAGCTTTGCCGCAGTGCTGACCGCTGCAGAGTCCGCCTTCAACTTCCTGCCCCGGCACGACGCCGAGCAGGCGGTCCTGAACAGCAGGGGCACCTCGCTCAAACGCATCCTGGCCCAGCCCGTGGGGCACATGCGCGCCCTGCGGTTCTGGCGGGTCTGGTTCGAGATGGCCGCCGCCGTCGCCGTGACCGTGCTCCTTTACAGCATGCTGGACAACGTCTGGCTGGCCGGGCTGGCGGCCACCGGCATCATGGCGCTGGTCGGCTTCGTGATCGTGGGGGTGTCCCCGCGGCAGCTCGGCCGGGTCCACTCCGCCGCCCTGGTCCGGTTCAGCGCCCCGCTGGTCCGGTCCCTGTACGCCGTGCTCGGCCCGATTCCGGGCTGGCTGGTGCGGCTCGGCAGCGTCGTAGCTCCCGGCGCGCCGGCCGACAGCGAGGCGTTCTTCAGCGAGGAAGAATTCCGCGAACTCGTGGACCGGGCCACCGAGTCCGACGTAATCGAGGACAACGAGGCCGAACTGATCCAGTCGGTCTTCGACTTCGGGGACACCCTGGTCCGCTCCGTCATGGTGCCCAGGACCGACATCCTCACGATCGACTCCGGATCCAGCCTGCACCGGGCGATGTCGCTGTTCCTGCGCTCCGGGTACTCGCGGATCCCGGTCATCGGCGAAAACACGGACCAGATCCTGGGCATTGTGTACCTGAAGGACGTTGCCGCCTCGCTCCACAACCTCGGCCCGGACGAGGAACCCCCGGTCGTGGACGAGGTGGCCCGCGAGGTCCGCTACGTGCCGGACTCGAAGCTCGTCAGCGACCTGCTCCGTGAACTCCAGAAGGAATCCACACACGTCGCGATCGTCATCGACGAATACGGCGGAACGGCGGGGCTGGTCACGCTCGAGGACCTCATCGAGGAGATCGTCGGCGAAATCGTGGACGAATACGACACCGAAAGCGCCGAGGCCGTGGCCCTGGGAGACGGAAGCTACCGGGTCAGCGCCCGCATGAGCATCGATGACCTCGGCGAACTCTTCGACCTCGAGCTCGACGACGATGAAGTAGACACCGTGGGCGGCCTGCTCGCCAAGGCCCTCGGGCGGGTGCCGATTGTCGGCAGCACCGTCCAGGTCCACGGACTGTCCCTCCGCGCCGACAGGCTGGAGGGCCGGCGGAACCGCGTCAGCCACATCATTGCGGCCGCCGTAGCAAAAGAACAAACTGACCTTGAAGACCTTCTCGACGAGGCCGCACCAATCCAACAGGGAGTCTCACGTGAGCAAGCAGAATAAGTCCGACGGCGACGCAGCCTACGGCGGCTACCGCGCCGGTTTCTCGGTGCTGGTCGGACGGCCCAATGCGGGCAAGTCCACCCTCACCAACGCCCTGGTCGGCCAAAAAGTCGCGATCACCTCGGCCAAGCCCCAGACCACGCGCCACACAATCCGTGGCATCGTGCACCGGGACGACGCCCAGTTGATCCTCGTTGACACCCCGGGCCTGCACCGCCCGCGCACGCTGCTGGGGAAGCGGCTGAACGAACTGGTCGCCGATACCCTCGCCGAGGTCGACGCGATCGGCTTCTGCCTGCCGGCCAACGAGAAAATCGGCCCGGGAGACAAGTTCATTGCCGCCCAGCTCGCCGCCATCCCCAACAAGCCCATCATCGCGATCGTGACCAAGGCCGACACCGTCGACCGCCAGGCCCTCACCGAGCAGCTGCTAGCCGTCGCCGCCCTGGGCCGCGAGGTCCTCGGCGAGGACGGCTGGAAGGACATCGTCCCGGTCTCCGCCACGGACGGCTTCCAGGTCGACACCCTTGCCGACGTCCTGATCGGTCACATGCCGGCGTCGCCGCCGCTGTACCCGGACGGTCACCTGACGGACGAACCGGAAGCGGTGATGATCGCCGAACTCATCCGGGAAGCAGCCCTCGAAGGCGTCCGCGACGAATTGCCGCACTCCCTGGCCGTCGTCGTCGATGAAATCGTTCCGCGGGAAGGCCGGCCCGAGGACCGCCCGTTCCTGGACGTCCGCGTCAACCTGTACGTCGAGCGGCCCTCCCAGAAGGCCATCATCATCGGCAAGGGCGGTGCCCGGCTCCGCGAGGTCGGCACCAACGCGCGCAAGGCGATCGAGGCGCTGCTCGGTGCCCGGATCTACCTTGACCTGCACGTCAAGGTCGCCAAGGACTGGCAGCGCGACCCGAAGCAGCTCGTCAAACTGGGCTTCTGAGACGCGCTGTTCTTAGGCCGCTATTGTGTCCGTTGGCCCTTCCCGCCGCTCCCAAGAGAGGGCCATCGGCGTTTTCTCAGATTCGGACTCTAAAATGGGCTGACTCCCCGTTCGTTTAGGAAGGCTCAACAAGTGGTTCGACCCCGTGACAACCGTGCCGACGGATCCGCCCCGCCGGCCCGGTCAACAGCCGCTGCCCGGCACACGGCCGATCCCGCCGTTGGTCCGGCCCGCCACCTCGGCTCCGCCCGCCGGACCCCCGCCTGGCTGAAAGTCTTCACGGGCGTGGTGGCCGTGCTCTTGGTCGGCGTGATCGCCTTTGGCGCCTACTGGACCATCCGGCTTCAGGGCAACCTCACCAAGGCCCCACTCAGCGCCGGCAGCATCAAGACCGAGGGTGCAGTGAACGATTCGACGGACCGGATGCAGATCCTGATCCTCGGCTCGGACACGCGCGACGGGAAGAACTCGCAGTACGGCACCAGCGATGACGCGACCGGCTATGGGCACTCGGATGTGATGATGCTGATGGACATCTCCGCGGACAACAAGCGGGTCAACGTCGTCAGCTTCCCCCGCGACCTGCTGGTCGACATCCCCAAGTGCAAGGATCCGAAAACCAACAAAGAGTACCCGGCCCAGACCGGCGTCATGATCAACTCGGCGATGTCCGAGGCCGGCATCGGCTGCGCCGTGGACACCGTCAACAAGCTCACTGGCCTGGAGATCGACCACTTCATGATGGCCGACTTCAACGCCGTCAAGGAACTCTCCAACGCCGTGGGCGGCGTGTCAGTGTGTGTCAGCGACGCCGTGTATGACCCCGACTCGAAGCTGCGCCTGCCCAAGGGCACCTCCACCGTCCAGGGCGAGCAGGCCTTGTCGTTCGTGCGCACCCGGCACGCCTTCGGCGACGGCGGCGACCTCGGCCGGATCAAGGCCCAGCAGGGCTTCCTGTCCGCGCTGACCCGGAAAATCAAGGACGACGGCACCCTGACCAACCCGGCCCGGATGCTCGGCATCGCGGATGCGATCACCAAGAACCTGACCATCGACGACGGCCTGGCCTCTGTGCCGACGCTGCTGACCGTGGGCAACCGGCTCAAGAACATCGACGTCGGCAAGGTAGCCTTCGTGGCCACGCCGACAGTCCCGGCCGAAACGGACATCAACCGGCTGCAGCTGGCCGAGCCCGCGGCATCCCAGCTGTTCGCCGCCATGCGCAACGACGTGGACCTGACGGATCCGACCGCGAAGCCGAGCGCTTCCCCGAGTGCCAGCGCCACGCCGACGCCCAGCCCCACCACCCCGGCCTATGACAAGACGCAGCAGCCCGTGACCGTGGCCAACGGCTCGGGTGTTCCGGCCCGGACCCAGGAGATCATGCAGGCCATCAAGGGCGCCGGTTTCACCCAGGTGGGCCAGTTGACTGCTCCGCCTGTCGCCGCGACGGCGGTCTACTACGGTGCGGACTACGCTGACGTGGCCGGGGACGTCGCGGCCCTGCTCGGTGTGGCGCCGGACCGGGTGCTCCCGGCCGCCGGAGTCGCCGGCGTCCAGGTCTACCTGGGCAGTGACTTCGCCAACGGGACGCCGACCGCCGCCGCCGCTGCCCCGCAGCTGCCCAAGGACATCGTCAACCAGACAGCCGGCGACACCGTGTGCCAGCAGGCCAACCCGGCACTGATCACCCGCTGACCCGGCAACCAGGAAGGCCCCCGTTCAGATTTTACTGAACGGGGGCCTTCTTTTTGTCATGGGTGCTGGACGGCGGCCTTTGGAGGCTCTTCCACGTCCTGCGGGGTCGTGGAACACGGTGTTGACCTCAACGGCGCACCCGATAGCGCACGTGAAGCACGCGGTTGCCCTGAATCACCACGTCAGGATCCTCCAACAGGTGCTGGGCGTGGACCGACCCGAAGTAGCGCTTGCCGGACCCCAACACGACAGGTACGACGTCCATGCGCACCTCGTCGACCAGGCCCGCGGCAAGCATCTGGCCACCGACGTCACCAGCTGCGACCTCGACGATGCGGTCACCCGCAAGCTCCTGCGCCTTGGCCATGGCTGCCTCGACACCGTCGACGAAGTGAAACGGCGCCTCCGAGTCCCAGCCCTCGGGCTGCGGCCGGTGCGTCACGACGACCACGTGGTCGATCCCGCTCGGAGGTTTCCCGTCCCAGCCGTCCGTCAGGTCGAAGACGTGGCGGCCGACGAGTGTCGCCCCGATTTGGTCCCAGTACGGCCGGGTGTAGTCATAGGACGTCTGCGACACCCTCACCTCGCCGCTCTCGTCCAAGGGGACATCACCGTTGGACAACCAGTCGAACACCGGTCCGGGCTGGTCATTCTCGTCCGCGACGAAGCCGTCCACCGACACCGAGCCGTACATGACCACCTTGCCCACGGGGCTCTCCTCTGCTTTGGGGTGCCCCCACATTAGCGTGTCGTGCGCTGTCGCTCTAGTAAGAAATCAATCGGCCGGCAGCGCCGATGAACTCCTTGAACCCTGTGCCGGATGAGTGCTGCTGACGCCGGGCTTAGGTAACCGGAAGCACTACCGACTACTCATGCTGCCCATCGGCGGCGGCCTGTCCCACCCCCACCTCAGGTAGGACGAGCGCCTTTGGAGGTGTTGAATCGGCACCGCATCCGTCACAGCAGGCCGGCTCTGTGGCCGTCGGAAGACTGTCTGCCGCCGTGTGGGGGACCGTGCAGCAGATGTCGCCGCGCCAGGCGTTGATGCCCTCCCGGAGGGCGATCGCGGCGATGACCAGCGCCGCGCCGGCATCGGCCCACCACCAGCCAAGGGTGCTGTTCAGCACCAAACCCGCGAGCAGGACTGCCGACAGATACGTGCAGAGCAGGGTCTGTTTGGAGTCAGCGACCGCCGTGCGTGATCCGAGCTCCCGGCCGGCCCGGCGCTGGAGCCAGGACAGGACCGGCATGATCACCAAACTCAGTGCGGCAATCAYGATGCCCGGGGTCGAGTGCTGTGCCTCGCCGGCGCCGAGAAGTGACCGGACCGCCTCGGCGGAGACAAAGGCTGCCAGCGCGAAGAACGAGACGGCGATAATCCGCAAGGTGAGGTATTCACGCCGCTCAGGGTCCTTGCTGGAAAACTGCCACGACAGCGCCAGCGCCGACCCGACCTCAATGATGGAATCCAAGCCAAAGCCGAGGAGCGCCGACGAGTCGGCCGCACCCCCGGCCCACAAAGCCACAACGGCCTCGATGAGGTTATAGCTGATGGTGGCCGCCGCGAACAAGCGGATCCGGCGGCTGAGGACGGCGCGGCGGCCCGGGCTCGGCGACATTAGGACGGAAGTCATCACAGCGTGCACGTCCCGTCGGGTGCGCAGCAGGCCGGGTCCACCGCCAGCACGACGCCCAGAAGATCCTTGAGGGCATGGCCGAGGCGCTGATCGGCGAGCTCATAGCGGGTCCTTCGCCCCTCCGGCACGGCAACGACCAGCCCGCATCCCCGCAGGCACGTCAGGTGGTTCGACATGCTCTGCCGGGATACGCCGAGGGAATCCGCCAGCTCAGACGGATAGGACGGCGCTGCCGTGAGGGCAAGCAGGATTTCTGCCCGTGTCGGGTCTGACACGGCATAACCGAACCGTGCCAGCACCGGGGCATGCGTAAGAGTCTCCACAAATCGAAAGTACAGCTGTCGATGTATTCACGCAAGCGTGTACGCACAGCCCTCCCGGCTGGGTCGGTGCCAGTGACCGGGCCCCCGGGTCACCAGATGCTGACGCGCTCCTGCGGTGCCATCCACATGCCGTCCTGGTCCGTGACGCCGAATGCTGCGTGGAAGGCGTCGAGGTTCCTGGCGATGGCGTTCGTGCGGAACTCGTTCGGGGAGTGCGGATCCGTCGCCAGCCGGCGGATGGCCTCTTCGGTCCGGATGACCTGCCGCCACCCCGCGGCCCAGGACGCGAAGAAGCGCTGCACCCCGGTCAGGCCATCGAGCACCGGCGGTTCCTGCCCGTCGAGGCTGATCAGGTAGGCCTTGTAGCCGATGGTGAGCCCGCCCAGGTCGCCGATGTTCTCGCCCAGGGTCAGCTTGCCGTTGACCGTGTGGCCGGGGGCTGCCGTGGGGGAGAGGGCATCGAACTGCGCCACGAGCCGGGCGGCCAGAGCCTCGAACGCGGTGCGGTCATCCTCCGTCCACCAGTTGCGCAGCAGGCCGCTGCCGTCGTACTGCGAGCCCTGGTCATCGAAGCCGTGGCCGATTTCATGGCCGATCACGGCACCGATGCCGCCGTAGTTCACGGCGTCATCGGCGTCGGCAGTGAAGAACGGGGGCTGCAGCATGGCCGCAGGGAACACGATCTCGTTCAGGAGCGGATGGTAGTAGGCGTTGACCGTCTGGGGCGTCATCAGCCACTTCTCGCGGTCCACGGGCTTGCCGACCTCGTCAAGGTGGCGGTCGACGTCGGCGCTGTGCGCGCGTTCCACGTTCCCCAGCAGATCGGCGGGGTCGATCTCCACGGCGGAGTAGTCGATCCACTTATCCGGGAAGCCGATCTTGGCGCGGAAGGAGTCCAGTTTCTTCAGGGCCTCGAGCTTGGTTGCCTCGCCCATCCAGGTCAGCCCGGTGATGGACTCGCGGTACGCCTCGATCAGGTTGGCCACGAGGGTCTGCATGCGCGCCTTGTGCCCCTCCGGGAAATGTTCGGCCACGTAGATCTGCCCGACCGCCTCACCGAGGGCCGCCTCGACCACCGCGACGCCGCGCTTCCAACGGTCCTTGATCCGCGGCGTACCGCTCAGGATGGTGCCATAGAACGCGAAGTTCGCGTCCACGAACTCGGAAGACAGGTACGGGGCGGCCGCGCTGACCACGCGCATGGCGAGCCATTCCTGCCAGGTCGCCAACGGTTCGGAATCCAGCAGGGAGGCCGCGCCGGAGAAGAAGTCGGGGGTGCTCACCACCAGCTCGGCACGCTTCTCCGGCTCGATGCCGGCCGCGTCGAACCAGTCCGCCAGCAGGGGGAACAGTTCCGCCGCTTCTGCGGCGGACTTCAAGTTGTACGTCTTTTGCGGATTCCGCAATGTCACGTTGTCCCAGTGGTGCGAAGCCAGCGCAGTTTCAAGCGCCACCACGCGTCCGGCCGCCCCCTCAGGGTCGGCAACCTCCGCGAGGCCCAGCATGGCCCCCACGTGTGCACGGTAGGCCTGGACCATCGGGGCGAACTTCGCTTCCCGGTAATAGGACTCATCGGGCAAGCCCAGGCCGCCCTGGCCTGTGTAGAGCAGGACACGGTCCGGGTTTCCGGCATCCGGCGCGGGGTAGATATAAAAGAGCCCGGACACATCGGCGCGGAACAGCCGTCCGGCCAGCGCCACGAGTCCGGGCACCGACGTCGTCGCGAACACCTGCGCCAGCCGCGCACGGAGCGGGTCCAGGCCCTTGGCCTCGACCGCCGCTTCGTCCATGAAGCTGTTGTACAGGTCCCCGATCTTGCGCTCGATGCCGCTAGCCTCCGCACCGCGTGCGGCGGCCTGCCCGATGATCTCTTTCACCGCGAGCTCCGATGCGTCGCGCAGGGCGGTGAAGGTGCCCTCCAGCGGCCGGTCGTCCGGGATGACCGTGGTGTTGAGCCAGCCGCCATTCACATGCTGGTACAGGTCATCCTGCGGGCGGACGCTGGCGTCGATGGTGGACAGATCGATCCCCGAAAGTGGCACGGATGCTCCTTTGAGAGGCAGTCCGGCCCGGAGCGTTTGCCGGCGCACGGTCTGCATGGTGGACGTTACGGTGGTCTGGCTCCTTCATCTTACGCACCCGTGTTACTGTGAAAAGGTGCGCGCAGAACTGCTCCTCCTTAGCTGCCGCGGCGAGGCCTCAGACGCGATCTAGCGCAAGGCCCACCCTCGCTGCGGAGTTTGTGTTGCCCGGCCACCCTTTCACCAAGAATCACAGAAAAGGCCCCGATTGTAATGCGAAACGCACAGAAGCCCTCAGGAATGCCGGTCCACCGCTACATCCCGTTCCAGGACCAGATCACCGTTGAACTGCCGGACCGCACCTGGCCGGACAAAGTCATCACCAAGGCCCCGCGCTGGTGCGCCGTGGACCTGCGCGACGGCAACCAGGCCCTCATCGATCCCATGAGCCCCGCCCGCAAGCTGAAGATGTTCGACCTGCTGGTCCGGATGGGCTACAAGGAGATCGAGGTCGGGTTCCCCTCGGCATCGCAGACGGACTTCGACTTCGTCCGGCAGCTGATCGAGGGCAACCACATCCCGGACGACGTCACGATCCAGGTGCTGACCCAGGCCCGCGAACACCTCATCGAGCGGACCTACGAGTCCCTGGTCGGCGCGAAGCAGGCAATCGTCCACCTCTACAACTCCACGTCCGTCCTGCAGCGCCGCGTGGTCTTCAACCAGGACGAGGACGGCATCCTCGACATCGCCCTGCAGGGTGCGCGGCTGTGCAAGAAGTACGAGGAAACTCTCGCCGATACGCACATCACCTACGAATACTCGCCCGAGTCCTTCACCGGCACCGAGCTGGAGTACGCCATCCGGGTCTGCAACGCGATCGCCGACGTCTTCGAGGCCTCGGCTGACCGTCAGGTCATCATCAACCTGCCCGCCACGGTGGAAATGGCCACCCCCAATGTCTACGCCGACTCCATCGAGTGGATGAGCCGGAACCTGCACCCGCGCGAAGGCATCATCCTGTCCCTGCACCCGCACAACGACCGCGGCACCGGCGTCGCCGCCGCCGAGCTGGGCTACCTGGCCGGGGCAGACCGGATCGAGGGCTGCCTCTTCGGCAACGGCGAGCGGACCGGCAACGTGGACCTGGTGACCCTGGGCCTGAACATGTTCGTCCAGGGCATCGACCCGATGATCGACTTCTCCGACATCGACGAAATCCGCCGCACGGTGGAGTACTGCAACCAGCTGCCGGTGGCCGAGCGGTCCCCGTACGGCGGAGACCTCGTCTTCACGGCGTTCTCCGGTTCGCACCAGGACGCGATCAAGAAGGGCCTGGAGGCCCTCGAAAAGGACGCTGCCGCGGCGGGCAAGGACGTGGCCGACTACACCTGGCAGGTCCCGTAC
>NZ_JBFTZL010000074.1:0-16911 GCF_056406825.1 Arthrobacter sp. P1_A5
GAGCAAGCCCAACCACCAGCTGAGGTCCGGCCGGGTTCGGCTCAGGAACCGGCCACGATGTCCCCTACCTTCTCCTGCACCCAGTCATGGAAGGCGCCGATGTGGTGCTCGCTCGGCACCAGCACGCCGCCCTTGGCATAGACCTTCGATCCCATGGCCGGCTGGCACCGCTCGCAGGCGTCGAAGTCCTGCTGGTTGACGCGGTGGAACAGCTCCACGGACGCGCTGACGTCCTTGCCGCTCTCCACGACGCTGGGCACGTAGAGCCAGTCGCACTCCACGATCGTGTGGTCCGCGGCCATGGGGAACATGCGGTGGATGATCACGTGGTCCGGGACCAGGTTCACGAACACTGTGGGCTTGATGGTGATGGCGTAGTACCGGCGGTCCTGGTCCTCCCCCACCCCCGGAATCAGGTCCAGCCCTTCCGAGCCGTCGATGGTGAAACCCTTGACGTCCTCGCCGAACTCGGCGCCATGGCCCACGAAGTACTGCGCAGCCAGGCCGTCAGCGAATTCCGGCAGCACCTCGGTGAGTTCGGGGTGGATCGTGGCGCAGTGGTAGCACTCCATGAAGTTCTCGATGATGAGCTTCCAGTTCGCCTTCACGTCATAGCGGATCCGGCGGCCCAGGCTGAGGTTGGCCACGTCGTAGCCTTCGATCGCCTTGAGGTCGCCGAGCCGTTCCTCGATGGCACCCATCACTTCCTCTTCGAATGACGGCGGCTCGTCAGCCAGGCACACCCAGACGTAGYCCAGGTATTCGCGGATATGGACCTTCACCAGGCCGTACTCGTCCCGGTCGATGTCCGGCATCTTGGTCAGGTTGGGGGCCGCGATGAGTTTGCCTTCGAAGTCATAGGTCCAGGCGTGGTAAGGGCATTGGAACGAGCGGGCGGCTTCGCCCTGCTCTTCCATGCACAGCTTGACGCCCCGGTGCCGGCAGATGTTGTAGAAGGCACGGATTCCGCCCTTGCGGGTCCGGCTGATCAACACGCTCTCCCGCCCCACCTGGACCGTCCTCCAGGCACCCGCCTTGTCCAGGTCCGCGGACCGGAYGGCGCAGAACCACATCTGCTCGAAGATCCGCTCCTGCTCCGCCCGGAATACGGCTTCATCCACGTAGGTGTAACCGGGCAGGGTGGGGATCAGACTCGGAGCGCTTACCTCAACAGACAATTTGTCCTCCTAACGAACAAAACGAACAACGAAAGCTGGAACTTGTTGGGACGGGATTCTTGGGTCAGGTTTCAGGCACGGTTGTCAGGACACGGCGGCAGCCCCCACCAGGGCCACCAGCGCGGAGGCGTCCGCACAGGCAGCCTGCCCGCTGGGCGAGCCCAGTGGCCGGGCCGGTGCAGCGAGCAGGCGCCGCCACTTCGTGAACAGCCGCGGCTGGTTCATCCCGAGGACCGCCACCGGAACATCCCCCCGGTAGTACACGGCAAGACAGCTATGCGTCAGGACGTCGCCGACTTCGATCTCCACCCGGTCATAGCCGGCGCAGTGGCCGGCGAACTGCAACTTGACGCCGTACTGGTCGGACCAGAAATAGTGAGGCTTTGCCGGCTTCGGCGGGGCATCAGAGTCCAGCAGCGCCTCAACGGCCAGGGCCGCACGCTCCAGGGCGCCGGTCCAGTGCTCCACCCGGCGGTGTGTGCCGGCTGCATGGTCGAACCAGGAGGCGCAGTCGCCCACGGCCACGATCCCGGGGACACCGGTGCGGCCCATGGCATCGCACAACACACCGCCGCGGAGCTCCACGCCGGAGCCCTCCAGCCAGCCGGTGTTCGGCTCGGCTCCAATGCCAACCACCACGACGTCGGCGGCCACATAGCGTCCACCGGCCAGCCGGAGCCCGGTGACGTTGCCTTCGCCGCTGTAGAAGTCCTCTATGACTGCTGAGGAAATGAGCTCCACGCCGTTGGCGGCATGGAGCCCGGCCACCACGCCGCCCATCTCCGTACCGAGCTGGGCGGCGAACGGGACGGCCTTGGTGTCGATCATCGTGACTTCCATGCCGCGCGACGCGGCAGCGGAGGCCACCTCGGCGCCGATGAATCCGGCCCCGATCACAGCCATCCTGCTCCCGGGCACCAGCTCGGGGGCAAGACTCTGTGCGTCCGCCAGGGTGCGCAACGTGAACACATTGCTCAGCCCCGCCAAGATAGGCAGCTGCCGTGCCTTCGCGCCGGTGGCAATGACAATTCCGTCCGCTGTCACGCTGCGGCCGTCCGTCAGGAGGATGGTTCGCGAAGAGGCATCCAGGGACGCGGCTCCGGCTCCGAGCAGCCATTCGGCCTGCAGCTCGTCGGCGTCGGACTCCAGGAAAAGGTCCTCCGCTGTGATGGCGCCGAGCAGGAAGTCCTTGGACAGCGGCGGCCGGTCGTACGGCCGGTGCGGCTCGTCGCCAATAATGACCAGCCGGCCGGTAAAGCCTTGGGCGCGGGCCGCCCGGGCGGCGGAAAGACCCGCCAGGGAAGCTCCCACAATCGCAAGCGTCTGCATTTCGACGTCCCTTCAATTGCTTCTTACGCAACAACAATCGCTATATGCAACAGCGTGATTCATGCCACGCCCACTGTCAAGGGTCCCTCCGCCAAAGGGACCCTGGCACGAAACAGAGAGGTAATACCTTGACAAGCATTGTGACCTACCGCACTCTGTTGCTTATTGCGATTGCTGTTGTTCACTACGGAACACCACCAGCGGCAGTTGCACAGCCAAGGATCCCGACCGAAGAAGAGGTCCCTCCATGCACAAGGCATGCCCGCTCAGCGAACTGGCGCCCGGGGAAGCGCTGCGGCTGAACACCTCACCGCCCATCGCCGTCTTCCACACCGAGGAAGGCGAACTCTTTGCCATTGACGACACATGCACCCACCAGGATGCTTCCCTGGCGGACGGCTGGGTGGAGGACTGCTGGGTCGAATGCCCGCTCCACGCATCCAGGTTCAACCTGCGTACGGGAAGCGTCGACGCCCCGCCGGCCAAGCTGCCGGTCCGCTCCCACGAAGTCACAGTGATCGACGGCGACATCATGATCACCGAATCCAATGAGGTTCCCAACCTCCCCCCAGGCCTGACAGTGGACGGCCACATCTAGCCCCAGCCCATGAATCCGAACAGAGGAATCCCTCATGGCATTGAACAGTGACATTGGCTTGAACAGCGACACGAACTTGAACAGTGACATCGGTGTGGACACCGACGTCAACGTCACCACCCCCGCCGGGCAGGCGGCAGTCCTCACACCTTCAACACCTTTGGAAGCGGAGCCAACTGCCCCGGATCCCCTCCCTCCTGCACTCGTCCCGGATACCGAAAACTATGATCAGCTCCTGCAGGAACTGCGTCAGGGCAAGACCGAGCGGGCCGTGACGGAACGTCGGAACCGCAAGCTGACCCTCGACAAGGTCACATTCGGGATCACGGGCGCATGCGCCGTCGCCTTCGTGATGTGGGGTTTCCTCGGAAGGGACAGCCTTTCTGCCACGTCGCAGGGCGTTCTCGACTGGGTCATGGAGTACACCGGCTGGCTCTTCATGGTCTTGGCTTCTCTCTTCGTGGTATTCGTGCTGTGGCTCGCCGTCGGTAAGTTCGGCAACATCCCGCTGGGCAAAGACGGGGAAAAACCCGAATTCCGCACCATCTCCTGGATAGCCATGATGTTTGCCGCAGGCATGGGCATCGGGCTCATGTTCTACGGCGTGGCTGAACCCCTGTACCACTACATCTCACCGCCGCCCGGAACCGTGGACGGACGGACCCCCGCAGCCATCCAGACCGCCATGGCCACGTCCATCTTCCACTGGACCCTGCACCCCTGGGCAATGTACGCGGTTGTTGGCATCGCCATGGCCTACGGCAGCTACCGCTTGGGGCGCAAGCAACTCATCTCTGCGGCCTTCACCTCGCTTTTTGGCATACGGATGGTCGAAGGGCCCGTCGGCAAGTTCATCAACATCCTGGCAATCTTCGCCACGCTGTTCGGTACCGCAGCGTCGTTGGGCCTTGGCGCCCTCCAGATCGGCAGCGGCCTGACGTCCAACGGCTGGGTCGGGGAGATCGGCACCCCGGTGCTCGTGGTGATCGTGGCTATCCTGACCACCTGCTTCGTGGCCTCCGCGGTATCCGGCATCAGCCGCGGCATCCAATGGCTGTCCAACATCAACATGGTCCTGGCCGTCGTCCTGGCACTCATCGTCTTTGTTGCCGGCCCCACGCTCTTCATCCTCAACCTGATTCCAGCCGCGATCGGTGACTATGCCAGGGACCTGGCCGAAATGTCTTCCCGGACGGAAGCCGTGGGAGACGAGGCATTGCGGAGCTGGATGTCCAGCTGGACGATCTTCTACTGGGCCTGGTGGCTGTCCTGGACGCCGTTCGTTGGAATGTTCATCGCCCGCATCAGCCGGGGACGCACCATCCGGCAGTTCGTCACCGGAGTACTGCTGGTTCCGAGCATTGTCAGCGTGATCTGGTTCGGCATCTTCGGCGGCACTGCCTTCAGCATCCAGCAGCAGGCCGACAAGACGGAGAACCCCGCTGACGGCCTCGTGAAAATGGTCGACGGCGCACCCTCCATATCCTTCGACGGTGCCCTCTTCGACCTGGTCAAGAACCTGAACATGCCTGCCTGGGCAACCACCGCCGTCATCGTCCTKGCCATGGTCCTCGTGGCAATCTTCTTCATCACCGGAGCAGACTCAGCCTCCATCATCATGGCCTCGCTGAGCTCCAACGGAGCCAGCGAACCTCGCCGCGGACTGGTGATCTTCTGGGGCCTGCTGACCGGCGGAGTGGCAGCCGTGATGCTCCTGGCCGGCGGCGATGAACCGTCCGAAGCGCTATCCGGCCTGCAGCGCATCACGATCGTGGCCGCCCTGCCTTTCGTTCTGGTCATGCTGCTGCTGTGCGTCGCACTGGCCCGTGACCTGCGCCGCGATCCGCTGGCCTTGCGACAGAGGCTCGCCACGACCGTCGTCGAACGTGCCATCCGCACCGGCGTGGAACAGCACGGAGGCGTCCAGTTTGATCTCGTGACCAAGCATGAGTGCGACGGACGCTGTTCCTCAGCCACCCGCTGCCCCGGCGATGCCACAGACAGCGACGCCAAATCCGGCGCCTCTCCCGACGCTGTCGCCACGAAGTAGGAGGAAATCGTGACCACAATTCTTGATGGCCGCCCCACCGGCGGCATTCCAGCCGCAACGGCCGAGGCCGCTGCTAAGCCCTCGTCGCCCAAAACCCGCACGCCTGAGTTCGTCCTCACCCTGGCCTGCCCCGAAAGGCCCGGCATCGTCCGGGCCGTCACCGCCTTCCTGGCCGACCGCGGTTTCGACATCGTGGAGCATCAGCAGTTCGATGACCACGTCAGCGGGAACCTGTTTCTGCGCACCGCCTTCACCGGCGGGCGCACGGACACCGGTGACGGAACCCGTCCAGATCCCGGTTTCGACGGGCTCAACGACCGGGTTTCCATCGCGGAGAGGCTCACGGCCGGCTTCGCGGCAACGGCCGCCGAATTTGGCATGAACTTCACCTTCCACGACGGCCGGCCGCAGCGCCTCCTGGTCATGGTCTCCAAATTCGGCCACTGCCTGAACGACCTGATCTACCGGTGGCGCGCGGGCAGCCTGGGTGCGGAGATCGCCGTCGTGGTTTCCAACCATGAGGACCTTCGCGCTATGGCCGAAAACGCCGGGCTCCCGTTCATCCATGTTCCGGTGACCCCCGGCACCAAACCGGAAGCCGAGGCGCGGCTGCTGGAACTCGTGGCCGGGTACGACGCCGATTTGGTGGTACTGGCGCGGTATATGCAGGTGCTGTCCAATGATCTGTGCACAAACCTGCGCGGCCGGGCCATCAACATCCACCATTCCTTCCTGCCGGGCTTCAAGGGCGCGAAGCCGTACCACCAGGCTTATGACCGCGGCGTGAAGCTCATCGGGGCCACGGCGCACTACGTGACGCCCGACCTGGATGAGGGACCCATCATCGAGCAGGAGGTCTTCCGGGTGGACCACAGCCTGGATGCGGACGCCCTGGTGACGGTCGGCCGGGACGCCGAATCACAGGCCCTGTCCCGGGCTGTGAAGTGGCATTGCCAGCACCGCGTCCTGCTCAACAACACCCGCACCGTCGTATTCCGCTAACGCGAACCAGGAGAACAACTTATGAGCGCATCACCACGCGTCGTCATCATCGGCGCCGGCATCGTCGGCACCAACCTCGCGGACGAACTCGCCAGCCGCGGCTGGAACAACCTCACGGTCGTCGAGCAGGGTCCGCTGGAACTGGCCGGCGGTTCCACCTCGCACGCCCCCGGCCTGGTCTTCCAGACCAACCCGTCCAAGACCATGACGGAATTCGCCAGCTACACGGTGGACAAGCTGCTCTCCCTCAGCGCCGACGGAGTGTCTTGCTTCAACCAGCTCGGCGGGCTTGAGCTTGCCACCACCGAGGTGCGGCTGCAGGACCTCAAGCGCAAGCTGGGGTACGCCACCTCTTGGGGCATCGAAGGCCGGATCATCGACCCCGACGAGTGCGGGAAGCACTACCCGCTGCTGACCACCGGGGCGCTGGCGAACGGCAACCAGGTCCTCGGCGGCCTTCACGTCCCGACGGACGGCCTGGCCTCCGCCGCCCGCGCCGTCCAGCTGCTGATCAGCCGCACCCGCCAAGCCGGCGTGACCTACCTCGGCTCCACCACCGTGACAGGCATCCAACAGACCTCGGGCAAGGTCACCGGCGTCGAAACGGCCGACGGCGTGATCCCGGCGGACATTGTGGTGTCCTGCGCCGGGTTTTGGKGCCGCGAGCTCGGCAAGATGGTTGGCTTGAAGGTGCCGCTGCTGCCGCTGGCGCACCAGTACGTGAAGACCACGCCACTTCCGGAGCTGAAGGGCCGGAACGAACTTCCCAACGGGGCCCGACTGCCCATCCTGCGCTTCCAGGACAAGGACCTCTACTACCGCGAGCACGGCGACCGGATCGGCATCGGCAGCTACGCGCACCGTCCGATGCCGGTGGACATGGAACGGCTTCCCCGCGTTGGCGCGGAGGAGATGTCCGATCACCGGATGCCCTCGCGCCTGGACTTCACCATGGAAGACTTCCTGCCCGCCTGGGAGGACAGCCAGGACCTCCTTCCGGCCCTGCGCGGGGCCCGGATCGAGGACGGGTTCAACGGCATCTTCTCATTCACTCCCGACGGCGGCCCTCTGCTGGGCGAGTCCCCCGACGTCGACGGCTTCTTCGTTGCCGAGGCAGTCTGGGTCACCCACTCAGCCGGCGTCGCCAGGGCCATGGCGGAGTTGCTCATCGAGGGCCAGTCCCGCACCGACCTGCACGGCTGCGAGCTCACGCGCTTCGAGAAGGTCCAGACCAGCGACCAGTATGTCAGCGAAACGTCCCAGCAGAACTTCGTGGAAATCTACGACGTCCTGCACCCGCTGCAGCCGAAGGAATCCCCGCGGGACCTGCGCGTCAGCCCGTTTAACATCCGTCAGAAGGAGCTCGGGGCGTTCTTCCTGGAGTCCGCTGGCTGGGAGCGCCCGCATTGGTTCGAGGCCAACCGCGGCCTGCTCGACGAACTGCCGGTGCAATGGCAGGCACCCGAGCGGGACGAGTGGTCCGCGATGTTCCACTCCCCCATCTCGGCGGCCGAAGCGTGGAAGACGCGTACCGCCGTCGGGCTTTATGACATGACGCCGCTGAAGCGGCTGGCGGTCACGGGGCCCGGGGCGCTGCCACTGCTGCAGCGGCTGAGCACCGGCAACATCGCAAAGAAGCCGGGTGCCGTGACGTACTGCCTCCTGCTGGCGGACGACGGCGGCATCCGCAGCGACGTGACGGTCGCCCGGCTCGCTGAGGAGCAGTTCCAGCTCGGCGTGAACAGCAACGTGGACTTGGACTACCTCCGTGTCGAGGCCAGGAAGCAGTCGGCGGCGGATCCAGCCCGGTGGGTGCACGTTTCCGACATCACCGGCAGCACCTGCTGCATCGGGCTCTGGGGGCCGCTGGCACGTGAAGTGATCGGCAAGCTCAGCACGGACGACCTCAGCAACGAGGGCCTGAAGTACTTCCGCACCAAGGACATCTCGGTGGGCGGCATCCCCGTCACCGCCATGCGGCTCTCCTATGTAGGCGAGCTTGGCTGGGAGCTATACACCACCGCCGAGTACGGGCTGAAGCTGTGGGACCTCCTCTTCGATGCAGGAAAGGAGCACGGCATCATCGCGGCCGGGCGTGGAGCGTTCAACAGCATGCGGCTCGAGAAGGGCTACCGGTTGTGGGGCACGGACATGACCTCCCAGCACCACCCCTACGAGGCCGGCCTGGGATTCTCGATCGCCAAGGACAAAGAGGGCTTCGTGGGCTGCGACGCCCTGGCCGCCTTCAGGGAACTGCCGGCCACCAGGGCGCTGCGGTGCCTGACCGTGGACGACGGCACATCCGTGGTGCTGGGCAAGGAACCGGTGTACGTCAACGGCGAGGCCGCCGGCTATGTCACCAGCGCCGCCTACGGCTACTCGGTCCGCAAGCCCCTCGCCTATGCCTGGCTGCCTGCCTCGGTGACCGAGGGCGACGCCGTAGAGGTGGAGTACTTCGGCGGGCGCATCGCGGCGACTGTCACGGCCGAGCCGCTCTTCGATCCCGGCATGGAGCGGCTGCGCGGCTGACGCGATCCGGCCCGCCGGTCTGGGGAAATCCCGAGGCTGGCGGGCCGTTCGCGCGAACAGACAATGGAGTCCGCCCTCCTGCCGCCAGCTGGCATTTAACGGCAGTCCCGGCGTCGGACACTGCCGTTATCTGCCACGTGGAGCAAGAGAGGCGCAACGGAATGGCCCCGCCTCCCGGGCTGGATCCCAACCAGGAAGCGGGGCCGCTCCGTCGCAGTGGCTAGCTCGCCGTGGCCGCCCCAAGCGCGGCAGCCGGCTCGAGGTGCTCCACAGGGTGCGGCACGAAGCGGACGAACATCGCCTTGAAGCCCGGGGTGTTGGATTCCCGTGCCACGTTCTCCTTGTGGACCAGGGCGTTGGCCTCGGGGAAATACGCCGCAGCGCAGCCCTTGGCCGTCGGGTAGGCCACGAGCCGGAACTTGTCCGCCTGCCGGTCGTGACCCCGGAACGTGCTCACCACGTCCACCAGGTCCCGGTCCTGGAAACCGAGCTCCGCCAGGTCCTCAGGGTGCACCAGGATCACCCTGCGTCCGTCCGAGATCCCGCGGTACCTGTCATCCACGCCGTAGAACGTGGTGTTGTACTGGTCGTGGCTGCGGATGGTCTGGAGGACCAGGTGGCCCTGGGGCGGGGTCAGGTATTCCAGCGGGCTGACGGTGAACCGTCCGCGGCCGATGTCTGTCTTGAAGGACCGGGTGTCGCGCGGCGGGTTGGGCAGTACGAAGCCGTTCCTGGTCCGGATCCGGGTGTTGAAGTCCCCGAAGCCCGGGATGACGCGGGAGATGTGGTCCCGGACCACGTCGTAGTCCCCGGCCATGGCCTTCCAGTTGACCGGATGGTCCTCGCCGAGCGTGGCGTCAGCCATCCGGGCGATGATCACCGGCTCGGCGAGCAGGTGCTCGGAGACCGGCTTCAGCCGGCCCTGCGTGGAGTGGACCACGGACATGGAGTCCTCCACGGAGAGGAACTGGGCGCCGCCCGGGTGCTTGTCGTCCCTGTCTGTCCGGCCCAGGGTGGGAAGGATGAGCGAGGTGCGCCCGTGCACGATGTGGGAGCGGTTGGGTTTGGTGGAGATGTGGACGGTCAGTCCGATCCGCTGCATCCCGGCTTCGAGGGTTTCGGTGTCGGAGCAGGCGARGGAGAAGTTGCCGCCCATGGACACAAACACATCCACCTCGTTCCGCTCAAAGGCCTCCATGGCCTCGACGGCGTCGTAGCCGTGGCCGCGCGGAGACGTGATCCGGAATTCCTTGTCCAGGGCTTCGAGCAGCCATTCCTTGGGCTTCTCCCAGATGCCCATGGTCCGGTCGCCCTGGACGTTGGAGTGTCCGCGGACCGGGCAGGCGCCGGCGCCGGGTTTGCCGAAGTTGCCCTGCAGGAGCAGGACGTTGACCATTTCCTTGATGGTGTCCACGGAGTGCGGCTGCTGCGTGACGCCGAGGGCCCAGCAGAAGATGGTGGCCTTGGACCGGATGAGCAGTCCGGCCACTTCCTCGATCTGGGCCCGGGCCAGGCCGGTGGCTGTCTCGGTCTCTTCCCAGTCCAGCTCCCGGCGGGCGTCGCGGTAGGCGTCGAAGCCGTCCGTCTGTGCCTCGACGAAAGTCCGGTCGACGACGGTGCCGGGTGCCCGATCTTCCTCCTCCAAGAGCAGGTGGCCCAAGGCCTGGAATAAAGCCAGGTCCCCGCCCACCTTGATCTGCAGGTACTCGTCTGCCAGCGGTGTGCCGTTGCCGARCAAACCGGAGACGGTCTGCGGGTCCTTGAAGTTGAACAGCCCGGCCTCGGGCAGCGGGTTCACCGCCACCACCTTGCCGCCGTTGTCCTTGCATTCCTTGAGCGCTGAGAGCATCCGGGGATGGTTGGTGCCGGGATTCTGCCCCACGACGAAGATGAGTCCCGAGTCGTGGATATCCTCCAGGGACACGGTGCCCTTGCCGATGCCGATGGTCGGGTTCAGCGCCGAGCCCGAGGATTCGTGACACATGTTGGAACAGTCCGGGAGGTTGTTCGTGCCCAGGGCCCGGGCGAACAGCTGGTACATAAACGCCRTCTCGTTCGCGGTGCGCCCGGAGGTGTATAAAACGCAGCGGTCAGGGCTTGAAGCGCGGATGTGCTCCCCGATCAGACCGAACGCTTCGGCCCAGGAGATCGGCGAATAATGCGCGTCTCCTTCCCGGATGACCACGGGCTCACTGAGCCGGCCCTGGTTGCCCAGCCAGTATTCCGTCTTCCCAGCCAGTTCGGCGATGGAATGCCGGGCCCAGAACTCCGCCCCGACCGTGCGCAGGGTGTTCTCCTCCGCCACCGCCTTGGCGCCGTTCTCGCAGAACTCGGCCGTTTTGCGCTTCTTATCCGATTCCGGCCACGCGCAGCCCGGGCAGTCGAACCCGCCGCGCTGGTTCAGCCGCAGCAGCGAGTGGGCCGTCCGGGATACTCCGGCCTGGGCCACGGCGCGCTCCAGCGCCACCATCACTGCCTTGACACCGGCTGCTTGCTTCTTCGGTGTGTGGACTTCCAGCTCGTCCTCGTTAATGTCCGCGACGGGAGCCGGCTGCCTGCCTAATTTCACAGCTTCACCTTGGTCAGCGTCTCCCGCTCCGCCCCGATTGTGGTGCTGTCGCCATGCCCGGTGCGGACCACGGTTTCGGGAGGGAGCGTCAGCAGCCGTTCCCGGATCGAGGAGAGGATGGTCGGGTAGTCGCTGTAGGACCTGCCGGTCGCCCCTGGGCCCCCGTTAAACAGAGTGTCGCCGGTGAACACCGTTCCCTCCCCCGCCAGCAGGAAGCAGGTGGATCCGGGTGAGTGGCCGGGGGTGTGGATGGCCCTCAGTGTCGCGCCTCCCACGCGGAAGACCTCGCCATCGGCAAGATCACGGTCCGGCTTGACGTCGGGATAAACCTTTTCCCAGAGCATCAGGTCATCGGGGTGCAGGTGGATGGGGGCATTCACCGCCGCTGCGACCTCGCGGGCCGCGCCGATGTGGTCGTTGTGCGCATGGGTGAGCAGGATGGCAAGGACCTTCCGGCCGCGGACCTGGTCGATGATTGCGGCTGCGTCGTGCGGGGAATCGATGATCACGCATTCTTCGCGGTCGCCGACGATCCAGACGTTGTTGTCCACGTCCCAGGTGCCGCCGTCGAGCGAAAACGTCCCCGACGTCACCAGGCTCTCGATGGTGACGCTCATGCGGGCTCCGCCACGGCCGCGAGATCGGCGGCCGGCCGGATTTCAACCACGGAGCGCAGGACCTTGCCCTCGTGCATCTTGCCGAAGGCCTCTTCCACCTGGTCGATGGTGATGCGTTCGGTGACGAAGGCGTCCAGGTCCAGATTGCCGAGCTTGTAGTGCTGGACCAGCATCGGGAAGTCGCGGGACGGCAGGCAGTCTCCGTACCAGGAGGATTTCAGCGACCCGCCGCGGCCAAAGACATCCAGCAGCGGCAACTCGAGCAACATGTCCGGTGTCGGCACGCCCACCAGCACTACGCGGCCGGCGAGGTCCCGGGCGTAGAACGCCTGCTTGTACGTTTCGGGGCGTCCCACCGCCTCGATCACGACGTCGGCACCGTTGCCGCCGGTCAGCGCCCGGATGGCTTCTATCGGGTCTTCCCTGCTCGAGTCCACGCCGTGGGTGGCGCCGAGGGACTTGGCCATTTCCACTTTGTTGGCGTCGATATCCACCGCGATGATCGTCGTCGCGCCGGCCAGCTTCGCGCCGGCGATCGCGGCGATGCCCACGCCGCCGCAGCCGATGACGGCGACGGATTCGCCGCGCTTGACCTCACCGGTGTTGATGGCGGCGCCGATGCCGGCCATCACACCGCAGCCGAGCAGCCCGACAGCTGCGGGATCGGCGTCCTCGTCAACCTTGGTGCACTGCCCGGCCGCGACGAGCGTCTTCTCGGCGAAGGCCCCGATGCCCAGCGCGGCCGTCAGCTCGGTGCCGTCCTCCAGAGTCATCTTTTGCGTTGCATTGTGGGTGTTGAAGCAGTACTGCGGCTGGCCCTTGGCACAGGCACGGCACTCGCCGCACACCGCGCGCCAGTTCAGGATCACGCGGTCCCCGGGAGCGACCTCGGTGACATCCGGTCCCACGGCGCTGACCACGCCGGTGGCCTCATGGCCCAGCAGGATGGGGAAATCATCGGTGATTCCGCCCTGCTTATAGTGGAGATCAGTGTGGCAGACGCCGCAGGTCAGAATGTCCACAAGCGCCTCACCGGGTCCGGGATCCGGCACGAGGATGTTCTCGACCGAAACAGGGGCATTCTTTTCCTTGGCGATGACCGCCTTTACTTTGTGAACCATAGTTCCTGTGTTCCTTTCCTGAGTCCGCGAGGGACTCTTTTGCGGGACTCTTGGCGACGGACACGCGATGCCAATCTGGCCCAGCCGTTGCGGCCCGAAATCGTCTGCCCGTTCCCCCAAGCTCTTGTCCTGTGCTTTGACGGTGAGGGCACGTCCCCCACCTGCCATCGAATTGCGTATTACACAACACGATTCACATAGCGCGTACTTTGAAAATATGGCAGTCATCACACCGGGGTGTCAATAGATTCCCGCTGTGCGACCTTCGCGTACCTGCCGTGAAAGCTCTGCGGCGCGCGACACCGTACAGAACTCCACGCAGATCCCTTTTGTACGCGCCAGCAACCTGGGCAAAAAGTGTCAGCTACATCGCCGCCCGCGTGCCAGAATCCTCACATGAGCAAGGAACGCAATGAACTGAAGAGCATCGGATACGAAATCTTCATCGGTATCCTTTCGATCCTGTCGATCGTCAATCTCGTACTCTTGTACGCCGCGCAGGACGAGTCGCTCGACACCGTACTGAAGGCGATGAACGCCCTGTTCAGCATTATCTTCGTCGCCGACTTCCTCTACCGGATCTTCACCGCACCATCGGCGGGCGCCTATTTCTTCAAGCACTTCGGCTGGGCCGACCTGTTGGCCAGTGTGCCTTTGGCGCAGTTCAAGATCCTGCGCGTTTTCCGGCTTGCCCGGGTGTACCGGCTGCTTCGCGATGTCGGCATCCAGACGGTCGGCCGAGCGCTGATCAAAGATCGGGCCGGCAGCTCCCTGTACATACTGCTGCTCATGGGCATTTTCGTGCTGGAATTCGGAAGCCTCACGATGCTCGGCGTCGAGCAGTACGCCCCAGGGGCCAACATCACGACCGCCTCGGACTCCCTCTGGTACACGATCGTCACGATCTCGACCGTCGGATACGGTGACCAATATCCGGTCACCGATGCGGGCCGCATGATCGGGACAGGCATCATCGTCGTCGGTGTCGGCATCTTCGGCACATTCACCGGCTATCTGGCCAACTTCTTCCTGGCTCCCAAGAAGGCTTCCGCGCCGCCCGTCGATGCGGCTGATACGAGTGCCGCAACGGTCGAGGGGCTCCGCCTGAGCCTCGAAGAGTCTGAGGCAAAGCTCGCCGAGATCAGAAAGCTCCTTGCCGGGCCAACCGAGTGAAAGTTCGCGCCAGACCCGACGCCACGTGTGCCAGCCCCTCGTGACCCGGCGCCCTCTGACCCGGCGCCTCCATTGAAGGAGCGCTCATGGCGACGGGGGCGTGAACTGGCTGGCGGTAAACTCCGCTCCCTGGGGGTCCCGGATCAGTGCCGTGCGCGTCCACTCGGTCTCGCTTTGGCTAAGGACTTGGGCGCCGAGCCGCTTCGCATCAACCACCGTCTGGTCCCGGTCGGCAACGGTGAACGAGACGTGCCACTGCGGCAGTTCGTCGGGGGCCGTGGTCGCGATCCAGGCGATCGCATCCTCGAAGCCAAGTGGAGGGGCCAGGGCTGACTGCCTCGCCCTGATGCCCGGATCGATTGTCGCCTCAAGGTGATCACCGTAACCGGGCCTGCGGACCATGATCCCGAAGCCGAGGTCGTCGACTTGCCAGCCAAACACGTCCTCATAGAACTTGATGGCCGCGCCGGGGTTAGGCGTGTGGAGGTCGCTGAAATTCCAGGACCCCGGCGCATTGGCCACCTGTGCCCCCAAGCGTCGCCTGGCTTGCCAAATGCGGAACCCGACGCCCCCTGGATCGGTCAACGCAGCACTGCGGCCGCCTTCTCCAGCGTCTGCGGCTGCCGACCGCACCGTAGCGCCGGCTGCGACCAGACGCTGCACTGCGGTATCCGCGTCCTCGACGGATATGTAGGTATTCCATGCCGCGGCACCACGGGCGTCCGCCATCCCGGCGACGTCCTGGCCATCGAGCTTGGCTATCAAGTATCGGCCCGGCGCGCCCGCCGGCACGGCGTCCTCGAACGTCCAGCCAAAGAGGCCAGCATAGAACTCGGCGGCCGCCTCGACGTCGGGCTGCTCGGTGTCGATCCAACACGGTACGCCCTGAGGGTAGGTTCGCTGCGTCATATCTCGCTCCCGTCCATGGACATAGCCTAGCGAGCGGGGGCCCGGCCGGGCGCTCAACTCCTCTATTAAGTAGTCTTACTATGAGTCTTTGAGAGGTCCTTCGGACCCCGGTCAGGAAAGATCCGATATGGGCCGAGCCGTTGCCTGGTCAGGCACATGCGGCCCTCAACTAAAGGTGGAGTAGCAATGGTGCCAGGTTCAAAATCCGAAAAGAAACGCGGCGTCCTTTTCGACGTCGACGGGACCTTGATTGACTCCAGCTATTTCCACGCCCTTGCCTGGTGGCAGGCGTTCCGGCGGGAGGGGCTGGACGTCCAGATCTCGGCTATCCACCGCTGCGTCGGCATGGGCGGCGACAAGCTCATCGAACACTTGGTCCCCGGGTGCACCAAGGACATGCAGGAAGACCTCAAGTCCTCGCACGGCGCCGTGTTCGCCACGTTTTGGCCTTCCCTGCGCCCCTTCGACTCTGCCCGGGACCTCCTGGCCGCATGCTCCGGCGCCGGGCTGGCCGTGGGTTTGGCGTCATCAGCGCAGGAGCGCGACCTGGACGTCGCCCGGCGCCTCCTCGACGCCGGCACGTCTATCGATGCGTGGACCAGTTCCAACGACGCCGCCGAGAGCAAGCCCGCTCCCGACATTCTGCTGGCGTGCCTGGACAAGCTTGAACTCAGCCCGGCGGACGTCGTGTTTGTTGGCGACGCCGTCTGGGACGTGCTGGCCGCCGCGGCAATCGGAGTTCCCGCCATTGCCCTGACCTGTGGCGGAATCAGCGAAGCCGAACTGCGGGAGGCCGGTGCCGCAGAGGTCTACGACAATCCGCGGCACCTGTTGGAGAACCTTGAAAGCAGCGCGATTGGAAAGCTGAGCGCCTGATTGTGGCACGCCTGGTCTCAGGGCGCCCGGAGCCTTCCGGCGCGGACTGCCCACCCAGGCCCCAAGTCAGCCAGCGGCGAATTGAACACAGCGTGGTCCGCTAAGCTGTGATGTGACGGCCCGGCTCAGGGATTACTTCGTCGTTTGGCTGCGTTGAGTTCGCGTTCCAAGTGCCGGTTGGCCGCCTCCAGCTCGAGGACGACCCGGATCCCGGCAAGGTTGAGCCCGTCCTGAAGGAGCGCGCTGATCCTGCGAAGCGCTACCAAGTCCTGCTCGCTGTACAGGCGGGTACCGCCGTCGGTCCGGCCCGGCTGCAACAGCCCCTTGCGTTCGTAGAGACGCAAATTCTGCTGTCCCATCCCCACGAGTTCGGCCGCCACAGAGATGGCATAGACGCCCGCGGCCCCGCCGGTGTCCGGCCCCATAGGATCCTCCTAAGACCTGTTAATTAGCCTCTTGCACCAGTGTGGCACCGGTGTTATAAAAAATCTATCGCAGCCAGGATAGATAATCTGGCTGGGCAACGTCATACACGATCTGTAGGGAGTGAGATAGCCATGCTGATGCGCACCGACCCGTTTCGCGAGCTCGACCGGCTCACCCAGCAGGTCCTCGGCACGGCGGCCAGGCCCGCCGCGATGCTCATGGACGCTTGGCAAGCCGGAGAGGAATTTGTCGTCGCATTCGATCTGCCCGGGGTGGACGTCGACTCGGTGGACATCGACGTCGAACGCAACGTCCTGACGGTCCGCGCCGAACGGAAGAATCTGACAGACGACACCACGGAACTGATTGCGTCCGAGCGTCCCCGCGGCGTTTTCAGCCGCCAGCTCGTCCTCGGCGATGCCCTGGACGCCGAGGCGGTGAAGGCCAGCTACGACGCGGGCGTGCTGTTGCTACGGATCCCCATCGCCGAAAAGGCAAAACCCCGCCGGATCCAAATCGAGACCAGTAGTGACC
>NZ_JBFTZL010000075.1:0-16530 GCF_056406825.1 Arthrobacter sp. P1_A5
GTGTTCACGGGTGGAGGCTTCAAGCCTGCCGGGATGTTCAACCGTGCGCAGGACCAGCCGCTGGTAGGCGAGCTGGTTCATGAGCCGCTCGTAGTGCTCAACGAGTTTGCGGTTATCCGAGCCGCGGACGATGGTCCAGTGAAACTCGTGGACAAGCCGGGCATAGGCGTCGGTGTCGTGTGTAAGCGAGACCATTTCGGATTCTTCAAGGTTCCGCCGCAATATAGCGAGCTCCGGAACCTCCCCACGGCGGGCCAGCAGGGAAGCGGCCAGTCCCTCCATGGATTCCTTGAGCTGGAAAAGCTCGATGATCTCCCTGCGCGTGGGCTCCCGAACGAAGGTGCCGACTTTCGGGCGGATCTCCACGAGACCTTCATGCTGAAGCTGCTTCAACGCTTCCCGGATCGGTGTCCTGCTCACGTCGAACTCCTGCGCGAGGAAGGCCTCAGGAACGACAGCTCCCGGAGGGAAGTCGCCGCTGAGGACGAGCCGGCGGATGCGATGCAGGAGTCCGTCCTGTTCCGCCACCTCATTGACTGTTGCGAGATCATCTTGCATACATGACAGCCTATGTTGCATGCATCAGAGCGTCAATAGGCGGAAGGTGAGATTCACAAAAACCCCCCACTGCCAAGGAAATTACCCCCTTTCGCCGTCCCTCTTGACCTTTGCTTGTGAGCTGGATTACCGTCATTGGTATGCAACAGACCTTGGAACCGCTCATCACATCGGCGTGGCTGGCAGCCTGGGACAAGGGCGACCTTGATGCCCTGGACCGTCTGGTAGCCCCCGGTTACACGCGCACCAGCAAGGCCACGGGCGCAACCGTTGATCTTGCCGGCCTTAAGTCAGAGATCGCAGCGGTCCGGGAAGCCTTCCCCGACCTGCGCACCACGGTCGATGACGTCGTCGAAGGGGATGGCACGGTCGCCGTCTTCTGGACCTCCACCGGCACCCACACCAACGAATACCTCGGGGTTCCCGCAACTGGACTCACCGTCCAGACCCGGGGCTCAAACATCCTCACCGTTGAAAACGGGAAGATCCTCACAGAGTCTGTGACCTGGGACGGAAGCGAACTGCTTGCCGGCCTCGGCATCAGGCCCCTGCGCGGCATCGCCACACCGGCCACCTCGGACGGCGAGGACTTCCCGGAACTGGACCCGGACCTGATGAAGTCCTTCAACCGCCAGTTCATCACCGGCGTCACGGTCGTGACCACCAAAGAAGGCGAAACCCCCAAAGGACTCGCGGCCAACTCGTACTGCTCGGTCTCCCTCGAACCACCCCTGGTGCTCGTCTGCGTCCAGAAGACCTCGAGCACCTATTCTGCTCTCTTCTCCTCCAGCCACCTCGGCATCAACATCCTCGGCACCGAACAGCTGGACACCGTCAAGGTTTTCGCTTCCAAAGCACCCAACAAGTTCACCGAACTCGACTGGCACGAAGGACCCAAGGGAAGCCCCCTGCTGGACGGTTCCGCAGCTTGCCTGGAAGCGGAAATCCAGGAACGGTTCCAGGCGAAGACCCACACGGTCTTTATCTGCCGGGTCCGCCACGCGGAAACCAGCAGCACCGCGCCGATGGTCTACAAGGCCGGTCACTTCTTCGACGGCGCTGAACTGGCCGAACTCTAAAAAGGCCGGCGCGGCTGACCACCCTCCGACAGGCACCAGCCGCGCCGACCCATTCTGCTCGCAAGCAGCGCACCATAGGTGCGCTTCCCACATTAGGACACAAAGATGAGCCCTGACACCCTCCGCGCTGCCGACGACAGCGTCGCCGAAGACCGCGGTTACCGCAACAGCCTCACCAAAATCGAGCCTTACGGCATCGAACACATCCCCGACGTCGAACGCCACGGAAAACCACGCTCCCAGTTCTTCCTCTGGTTCGCCGCGGGCATGAATTTCCCCATCGTGGTCCTGGGCTTCAGCGCCACCTACTTCGGACTGCCCTTCTGGGCCGCAGTCCTGGCCATCATCCTCGCCGGGGTAATTTCATCCGCCGGCATGGGATACCTCTCGGCCATGGGCGTCCGGCTCGGAGTTCCGCAACAGATGCAGGGCCGGGGGCCGCTTGGATTCATCGGCAACCTGTTCCCCGTGGCGTACGTGAATGTGTTCGCCGGCATCGGCTGGGCCGCCGTCACAGTGATCCTTGGCGGCAAAGCCATCGCGCTGCTGACGAATATTCCTTTCTGGATCTCATCCCTGGTTCTGATGGCCATCCAGCTCGTCGTTGCCGTCATTGGCTACAACCTCATCCACTTCCTGCAGCGCATCCTGTCCTTCGTGCTGGTAATCGGCTTCATCTTCATCACCGTGATAGCCGCCGCCAACGGACGCATCGAGAACACCTTCAACGAATCCGCCAAAGGCTTCGACGGCGTAGGCGGATGGATCATCTTCTTCGGCTGGTTCTTCTCCTTCATCGTCGCCTGGATGCCCTTCGCCTCCGACTATTCCCGATACCTTCCCAACACCCCCGGCAACCGCCGCGGCGCCGGCTGGGCCACCATGCTCGGAAACTTCATCACCCTGGTCTGGATGGGCATTCTCGGGACACTGCTCGGCTCCACGACCACCGCTACTGACAGCATCGGCGCACTCAAAGAAACCATGGGCCCCTGGGCCGCCGTCGGCCTCGGCGTCGTCGCCCTGTCCTCCTTCACCCAAAACTTCCTGAACGTGTACGGCGGCGCCATTTCCATCCAGACCATGGGTGTCCCCGTCAAACGCCACATCGGCGTCGTGTTCATCTGCGTCGCTTCCTACCTGGTGGCGCTGTGGGGACAGGAAGGCTTCAACGAAGGATTCACCGCCTTCCTGAACCTGACCGCCTATTGCATCGCCCCCTACGTCGCCGTTCTGGTGTGCGACTACCTGTTCGGAGGCCGCCGCACCGAACGCGGCCTGCGCGAACTCTTCGACAAGTCCCGCAAATTCGAATGGGGCTTCGTGGCCTGGGCCGCCGGCGTCGCACTATCCTCGCCCTTCTGGATGTCCTCCATTTACACCGGCCCCAYCGCCGCCGCCATTCCCCAGATCGGCGACCTCTCCTACTACGTCGGAGCAGCCGTCGCGGCCGCCGTCTACTTCGCCACCCACCGGCGCCAGCGCCTCTCCGGCCACGAGATGCTGGACCGCACCCCCGCCGGACGGACCCTGTGACACCMGCCCCTGGCCCCGGCGCGCCCAGGCTCGTCGTCATCGACATGCAGCGAGTTTTCCAGAACGAGGGGCAATGGCAGGTTCCCCGCTACGACGAGATCGTCCCCGTTATCGAACAGCTCCAGCAAGAACTCGGATCCGGCGCCGTGTTCACCCGTTTCGTCCGCGACGAGACCGAACACGGTGCTTGGGCCGCTTACTACCAGCGATGGAACGAGATGCGGTTCCCCACCGATTCCAACGCTTGGGACATCACCATGAATGTCCCAGGCACGGCAACGGTGGTCGATGCGCCGACGTTCTCCAAGTGGGGACCCCAGCTGGCAGCCCTCATCCCGGAAGGGACCGAAATGGTCCTGACCGGGGTAGCCACCGACTGCTGTGTCCTGTCCACCGCCCTTGGCGCCGTTGACGCCGGACGGTTCGTCACCGTCATCTCCGATGCCTGTGCCGCCGTCACCGATCAAGCTCAGCAGCAGACGCTGGCGCTCCTGGAACTCCTCTCACCGATATGCGAAGTGATGACCAGTGACCAGTTCCTTACCCGTACAGTGCGGAACGCCTACTCCCGCCTGTGAAAACCCGCCACACCGGAGCACCACATGATCACCCTGACACCGCATTCGACGGTCTCTGAAGACCGCAACGCCACGGCAGACCTTCCACGCGAGGTCATCGCCACCGTCGTTCAGTGGCGCGGCCGGATCGCCCTCTTCAAGCGCAGCCAGTCCGTCGGACACGAACGCGGTCTCTGGCACTGCATCACCGGGTACCTCGAGCCGAACGTCACCCCCGAACAGCAAGCCCTGACCGAACTCGAGGAAGAAGCAGGACTCACTCTAGAGGACCTCGCCGATTTTCAACGCGGAGAACAGCTCATGATTCCCGACCACAAGGGAAACCCCTGGCTGGTGCACACCTTCACTGCGACAACCACACGCCGCAGACTAACGATCAACGACGAACATGACGTCTACCGCTGGAGCGTCCCGGCCAAAATCAGCCGGTTCTCCAACCGCGTCCCCTGGCTGGACGCCGTCATCCAGGCAGCACCGCATATCTGAAAGAGGACTCACCAGTGACAGTCATCGAAGGGATCGTGGAACACGGCGACCAGCGGGGCAGACTCCTTGGTTTCCCCACCGCCAACATCCCACTCGACAACGAAGACGTCCAGGACGGCGTCTGGACAGCGATCGTGCAAATCGAATCGGACAGATGGTTCCCTGCGGCAGTATCAATCGGCCGCCGTCGGACGTTTTATGGCGAAGCCGGGCAGCGCCTGATGGAAGCCCATCTCCTCGATTTCACCGAGAACCTCTACGGCCGAAGAATCCGTGTTGAACTCGCCACCAAAATCCGGCCGCAACGCGCCTTCGACGATGTCCAGGCACTCACGGAACAGCTGAACCAAGACGTCCAAAAGGTTCACGAATGGTCCATTTCGCACTTCCCGCCATCCCCGTCGCAGACCCACCGCGAATCCAGCGGGTTGAACTCTAAGACACTGAGCTACGCATCCTAAGGAGCCGATATGGCTGACACCACGACTTTGACCATCGACCGCGAAACTTCCCTCCTCGCCTCCGTGCCCACGGGCCTGCTGATCAACGGCCAGTGGCGGGATGCGTCCGACAGGGGCACCTTCGACGTGCACGACCCCGCCACCGGTGAGGTACTGGCCACCCTCGCCTCGGCCACCAGCGACGACGCGGTCGCTGCGTTAGACGCGGCCCATGCCGCGCAGGCGTCCTGGGCGCGTACGGCACCGCGCGAACGGGCCGAGATCCTGCGCCGCGCCTTCGACTTGGTCACCGAGCGGACCGAGGACTTCGCGCTGCTGATGACCCTGGAAATGGGCAAGCCGCTGGCCGAAGCCCGCGGTGAAGTCGCCTACGGCGCCGAGTTCCTGCGCTGGTTCGCTGAAGAGACCGTCCGCGACTACGGCCGCTACCTCACCACGCCCGAGGGCAAGAACAAGATCCTGGTCCAGCACAAGCCGGTGGGACCGTGCCTGCTCATCACCCCGTGGAACTTCCCCCTGGCGATGGCCACCCGCAAGGTCGCACCCRCCATCGCCGCGGGCTGCACCATGGTCCTCAAACCGGCCAAGCTCACCCCCCTCACCGCCCAGCTCTTCGCTCAGACCATGCTCGACGCCGGCCTCCCCGCCGGGGTCCTCAACGTCGTCGCCTCTTCCTCCGCCTCCGGGATTTCCGGGCCGCTGTTGGCCGATCCGCGGCTGCGGAAGGTCTCTTTCACCGGCTCCACCCCCGTGGGCAAGCGGCTGATGGCCGATGCGGCGCAGAACGTGCTGCGCACCTCGATGGAGCTCGGCGGCAACGCACCGTTCATCGTCTTCGAGGACGCCGACCTGGACAAGGCCGTCGAGGGCGCCATGGCCGCCAAAATGCGCAACATGGGCGAGGCCTGCACCGCAGCCAACCGGTTCCTGGTCCAGGAATCCGTCGCGGCGGAATTCACCGCGAAGTTCGCCGCAGCGATGGGCGCCCTGACCACCGGCCGCGGCACCGACCCCGGCACCCAGGTCGGCCCGCTCATTGACGCCGGCGCCCGCGACGACGTCCACGCGCTCGTGAGCGCCGCCGTCGGCGCCGGGGCCACCGCCGTCACGGGCGGCTCACCGGTGGAGGGGGCCGGCTACTTCTACCAGCCCACCGTGCTCACCAATGTGCCCAACGACGCCGAGATCCTGCGCCAGGAAATCTTCGGCCCCGTCGCCCCGGTCACTACGTTCACCACCGAAGAGGACGCCGTCCGGCTCGCCAACAACACCGAGTACGGCCTCGCGTCCTACATCTACAGCCGCGACTTCAACCGGCTGCTGCGCGTGGCCGAGCAGATCGAGTTCGGCATGGTCGGCTTCAACGCCGGCGTCATCTCCAACGCCGCAGCACCCTTCGGCGGCGTGAAACAGTCAGGGCTCGGCCGCGAAGGCGGCTCCGAAGGCATCGCCGAATACACCACCACCCAATACATCGGCATCGCCGACCCCCACGCGAACTGACTCCGGCCAGGGGGTGGCGACATGGAAAGCCCCCGCGGCAGTGTCGGCGGCGGCTCCCCATGTCCTTCAGAACTTCTGTCAGGCTGAAATACACCCCACCTGACGAACGCGCCCTTGTATTGGCTACGTTGTCTAGGAGCTCCGTGAACCGATAGTGCCGGTCTCAGCCCCGCGGACGGTGCGCTGTCGCTGGGTCTTTGCCGCGGCGCGGGTTCGCAGCGCAGGCGGGGGCGCAGTGGCGATGATCCCCTGTCGGGATCCTGGCGTTGGCCGGCATGCCCCGACAGTCGCGTGTCCCGGAGGCTTCAGAGGGCCCTGCTCGGCGTCTCTCACAATGCATGCAAGGCGGGCACTTGAGTGGGGTCCGGTCCCTGGCTCCTTATGCTTGCTGTTGGCGTACCAGACCATAAGGGACAGCTGGGTGGGCACGGACGATGTAACATCCCATTCCGATGCGCGTGATCAGTACCCCGATCTTGTGCTGTGGTGAGAGACCGCCAGTCTCGAGTGCCTCATCGACCGTGGCGGCCCCCGCTACGTTGACTTCGACCATGCCCGGAGGCCTGTTGGGCTCACGAATGTGCAGCTGTTGTCCTGACGCGGTCGTCACCGGGCACCGCCGCGAGTTCCGCTCCTACCTGGCCGGGGCAGGCCTTGACGGGCAGGCAATGGTGGAAAGGGAGTTGCCGAGGCGATGGCTCCTTAACCGCTGGCTCGCCCGCCGCATCGGGCCCGAGGCCTAGCCTCACCGCCGCGGCTGGGTGATGACCCGCGCAGTTGTGGCTGTTCCTCGCCCGAGCCATTGGCCGGGCCTGGTTGGGCACCTCAGGCCGCACCTCAAGCTGTCCTCGCCGCCCGGAACCTGGACGAAAGCGCCCGTGCGCTGCCCCGGGGTCCTTAATGGCCGTGCGCGCCGCGGCCGTCAGCCGTCCGCACGGTTGAGCCCCGTTCAGATTGATTTCTTGTTATCCAGGTCACATTGCGTCTATCGTTGTCGGGGGCCACAGCGTGGTGGCCCCTTTTGGAGTGGAGAACTGTGTGAACGAGAAGCTGCGGGTGCTGGTCCGTGTGGACCTCGATGGCGCCAAGGCCCACGTCAATGTCGAGGGTCACGTGACGGTTCAGAACGTCCATGGCCTCTACGGTGTGGTCCAGCGCGCCGGCTCGCTCACCTCAGGGCTGTCGCTGGAACTCGATGTGACGCGTGCACAGACTGACTCCGACGCCATGGGAGAGCTTCGCGCGTGTGCAAAGTCGCATCATCTGCCGGTGCACGTGGACCCTCGCCAGCGTGACTACCAGATCAGCCTCCTGACGCAGAACACCGCGGTGTCCGCGGCCCTGTCGCCAGTCCTGGCAGCCTGACGCGCAGCACTGGCTACTGGGGTTGGCCGTGCCCTTGGCTCACAGCTTGGGCCTGTGTGCCTGAATCTGATGTCCGTGTAGGGCGCGGAGCATGCGGTGTGAGAGAGCGCGTTGGACTTTCATTTGTAGCATCGCTCCCTTGCGTGACCGGGTAGCTGGCGGCATGTCTTATCCCGCGCACTCGATGCAGTACGGATGGCCGTCCCGTTCGCGCGCGAGCTGGGACCGGTGCCGGACCAGGAAGCAGGAGTAGCAGGTGAACTCGTCTTTGGCCTGGGGAATGACCTGGACGATGAGTTCCTCGGCAACGAACTCCCCGCCGGGGGTCATGGCCTCATCCAGTGCGTCGGCTTCGTCCAGTTCGCGGACGACGCTGCGGGCATCGGGTGCGCTGGCGGACTGCAGCGCTTCCAGGGACCTGTCCTGGGATTCCTTGACGTCGGAACGTACTTCGTCGTAATCAGTTGCCACTGAGGTGTGTCTCTTTCTGGTGTTCTTCTCTGACGGAACTGCAACGTACACCATCGGCCGGGTATTCCTTGGCCGGGAGGACCTGCTGGGCGGGTCCGGCCCCGGAGGAGCGCCGGTTGGCGGAGAGGCGCCCCAGGCGTTGCGGGCTTCGGCATCCGCGTCGGGTTCGGTCCGTTCCAGCGCCGCGACGATGCCTCTGGGGATGTTTGTTGGTTGACGGGGAGTTTATCGCAGGCAGACGGCCAGAGGGAGGTGGGGCGTCCCAGGCTGCACCGGTTATTGTGGTCGTTCCTGGCTTTGTGGAGGCGGATGCCGGTGGCTTCGCTGCGCCGGTCACGTTGGAGTCCATCGCCGATCAGGCCGGCACAGAAGTTGGGTTTGACGGTTTGACGGTGTTCCGGGCAGCAGCGCACGACCGGGGTGCCCCGGTGTTGAGCTTGCCGGTCTTGGGCTTGATGGCGCAGTGGCCCGTTGACTGCTCTCCTGGTGGCCCTGCCTGACCGCATGGCGGGAGGGGTGGCAGCGCGGGGTCCTGTCGGGGGTCGCTCTGCGTGGGTGCATGGGCGCATCCGGGCTGGCAGGGCCCGCAGGTGTTGGGCGGAGAGTCTTGACTTACTCTTCCTCCGGCGAGACCCTGCAGGGATCCGGCAAGTTCCATCGACGAAGGACACCGCCATGCCCGCGGCAAACCACGAAAATGTCGGCGAGGACCTCTCACTGGTCGCTGAACTCGCTGCGCAGCTCCGGGTGGATTCCATCCGGTCCAGCACGTCCGCCGGATCCGGCCATCCGACGTCGAGCATGTCGGCCGCAGACTTGCTGGCTGTCCTGGTCAGCCGTCATCTGCGCTATGACTGGGACAACCCGGGCCTGGACACCAATGATCACCTGATCTTCTCCAAAGGCCATGCCTCTCCCCTGCTGTATTCGGTCTTCAAGGCCGTCGGCGTCGTCTCCGATGATGAGCTCATGACCGGCTACCGCCGGTTCGGCCAGCGCCTGCAGGGACATCCGACGCCGGCACTGCCGTGGGTAGATTTCGCGACGGGCTCGCTGGGGCAGGGACTTCCCGACGGCGTCGGCGTCGCCCTCGCCGGGAAATACCTTGATCGGCTCCCCTACCGGGTGTGGGTGCTGTGTGGCGACAGCGAAATGGCGGAAGGCTCGATTTGGGAAGCCCTGGACAAGGCCGCCCACTATGGCCTGACCAACCTGGTCACCGTCGTTGACGTAAACCGGCTGGGACAGCGGGGCGAGACCGAACTCGGCTGGGACATGGAGTCCTATGCCCGCCGGGTCCAGGCTTTCGGCGCCCAGGCCATCATCATCGACGGCCACGATCTCGACATGATTGACACGGCTTTTTCCACTGCGGCGAAAGCACCTGAAGGCAAGCCCGTGGTCATCCTCGCCAAGACCATCAAGGCCAAAGGCTTCCCACAGATCGAAGACAGTCCGGATTGGCACGGAAAACCCTTACCGCCCGACATGGCCGAGAAGGCTATTGCAGAACTCGGCGGTCAACGGACACTGACCTTGCGCGGCCCTCTTCCGGAAGAAGGGTCAAAGGCACGCATCGACGCTCCCGGCGCAACCTTCCCCAGCTACGCAGTGGGCGAAGAGGTCGCTACGCGAAAGGCTTACGGCGACGCTTTGGCAGCACTCGGCGGCATCGATCCCGCCGTTGTTGCCTTGGACGGTGAGGTCAGCAATTCCACCCATTCCGACGAATTCGCGAAGGCATTCCCCGACCGGTTCTTCGAGATGTACATCGCCGAGCAGCAGCTCATCGCCGCCGCCACGGGACTGAGCAGCCGGGGATATAGAGCCTTCGCCTCGACCTTCGCGGCCTTCCTCACCCGCGCCTACGACTTCATCCGCATGGGGTCCATCACGGGCGCCGATCTTCGCCTGTGCGGCTCGCACGCCGGCGTCGAGATCGGCGCCGACGGCCCCTCACAGATGGCGCTGGAAGACCTGGCGATGTTCCGGGCCGTGCATGGTTCGACCGTCCTCTACCCTGCCGACGCGACCAGCACAGCCGCCTTGGTGCAGGGCATGGCGGAAACTTCCGGCATCAGCTATCTCCGGACCACCCGCGGCGCCTACCCCGTCCTGTACGGCGCCTCAGAGCATTTCCCGGTCGGCGGTTCCAAGCTCCTGCGGTCCTCCGGCAACGACGACGTCACCCTCGTCGGGGCAGGGGTCACCCTTCATGAAGCGCTCAAGGCGGCAGACATCCTCGACGCTGACGGAATCCAGGCCCGCGTCATCGACTGCTACTCCATCAAGCCCATAGACGCAGAAACGCTGCTCACCGCCGCCGGCGAGACACAGGGCCGCGTCATCATCGCCGAAGACCACCGCCCCGAGGGAGGCCTGGGATCAGCGGTCAAGGATGCCCTGCTCACGGCACCGCCGAGTGACCTGTCCATCACACACCTGGCCGCGAACGGCATGCCCGGATCCGGAACCGGGCAGGAGCTCCTCGCCTGGGCAGGCATCGACGCCGAACATATCGCCGAGGCCGCCCGGGACCTGATCAGGCCAAACCCGCACCGGTCTTGATGGCGCGACTCCCCGGGACCAACATAAACCCCCGACAGGCCTCTCCCCCGGAAACTGCTGGCTATTCGGCCCCAATTGTCCAGATAGTGTCTGGACAATTGGGCTGGACCGTCGGAAGCTACAACCTCTCTTCGCCGTACCGGCCCTGGCTGTCTGGTCCCAAACCGGGATTCTGGACTTCGGCCGGGGCTGGAATCACGGGCACAGGATTCATTTCCGCGGTCGCGTGGTTGGCGCTGGGGAAGGCCTCGTACTGTAGGCGCGGGCCTAATTGTCCAAAGAGCTTTGGACAATTCCTGATGTTGCTTTGGCGGAGTCAGCACGCCGTGGCGGGTGTGAGTTTCCCAATGTGAGCGATTATTGGCTGTCGTCGGTGTCAGAGCCTGCTTCTGCCCATTCCAGGGCGGCTACGAAGTGCCCCTCATTGGGGAGAGCCTGCTGTTCGGAAGCCGGGAGCTTGTCGTAGGTGTAGGTGGCGACGGCCATGGGTGAGGTGGAGCGTCCCAGGCTGTACCGGACGCTGCGGTCGTTCTTGGTGCCGCAGATGAGGATGCCGATGGTTTCGTTGTGGTGGCCGCGCCGAAGGGTGTCGTCGACGAGCGCTACGTAGAAGTTGAGCTTGCCGGCGTACTCCGGTTGGAACTTGCCCGTTTTAAGTTCGATAACCACATAGCCCGTTAACCGCACCAATGACGCACTTCACAGTTGATGCTCGGCACCGCTCCCCCCGTTAGGAACGGGGCATTTTGTGCAGGCACTGACTGCACCATCGTTCTGCTTAGCTGCTCTCCCGGCCTGACAAAGGGACCTGGGTCTGTCACTACCGGAGTCTGTGAGTCCGTTCCTGCGGCCGATAGCGGATATTACGTCAGCCTAGATTGACGCAGCATCGGTTATCGGCCTTCGATAATGGGCGGAAGTGGCCGCGAAAGGGCGGTGCCTGGCATCGCCTCACATGTCATGCGTTTCCCGGCGACCGTTTGCATCGGCAGCAAGCTTCGGGTTCAACGCTTGCTGCCCCCAACACCCGGCACGGACGCCACTTGTTTCATCCACGCCGCGATTTGGCGTTCGTCGATGTCGTCCATGGATTCGAGCTCCACACCCCGCGTCGACCTGCCCATCCCCACCGGTGTCACCGGCGGTACAGGCTCGAGCGCCGCGCCATTCACAAACATGAGCTTGACATGGCGAGCAAAGCCGCCGCAGCTGAAGCACCACCCGTCGCCGACGCCGTAATACGACATGCCCCACTTCACGGAGCGCCGAAGGCCGGGCAGCGTCTTTGCCGCCAAAGCATCGACCGCTTCGGCGATGCCCCGCTGCGGCTGTGGCAGACTGGCGATATATGCGAAGACCGGCTTGTCGCCCGCCGCCGCTTTCGCCGGGCTTGCCCTGCCGGTCATGGCTTCCGGCAGCGTGATGGCGTCGGCATGTGCCGCTGTGGGCGTGGCCGGCGTTTGGGTTTCCCTCTTACCGATCTCCCCGCTGGTCATGGAGAGAATTATTCCTTACGCATCGAGGGCAGGAGCTGGAGAGTATCTCCGATCCAGACGACCACCCACAAACCTCGAGGTCCAGTCATGTCGGAAACCGATACAAGGTGATGAACAGGTATGACGCGAGAACCCAACCCGGACCGGAACAACGGTCCGGGTTCCACACCCCTGGATTCTGTCGGAGTTACACCCCGTATGGACGCCGATGGATCTTCCGGCTGGGTGATCGACGGGCCCGCCAAGATGCGCCAGGACTTTCGAAGTACTGCCGGCAAGTCATGTGCTCCAGGAACCACTTTCCAGGCACCGCCAGCAGCTGGGCATCAACACTACGTACAGTCTCTCGGCCGCGAGTAGCTGCAATGCCACTTTTCAAGTGCTAACTACTCAAGTGAAATTGGCACAGCTGGGGAACACTGAGAACTTGTTGGGCAAAGCCAGAGACACGACCAACTTACAACGACCATGGGAGGGCAAGATGCCGGACTTGAGCACGAATGAGAAAGCTCGGGAAACCGCAGCTAAGGCGGCACTGGAAGCCGCAGAATCGTCCCGGAACAATCGGTCTGAAAAGTGTCGTCATCATCCGTGAAGTGGTCAATCCAGCCCGCACACCAAGTACGCTGATGACAGATTCCTGCTGCGCAGGCCGAGAGGAGATGAAGTGACTGCTGTCCTCGGATTTTTGATGATCGTCCTCTTCTTCGTCGTCGTTCCATTCGCGGGCCTCTGGTACTACTTCCACCAAGCTGGCCGGCTAGGCAACATCACCACCCTCACCGCAGCACGTGACGCAGTCCGGAAGGACCTGGACGCCGGCCCGCTCACCATGCGCCGGGTCAACCGGGTCTACAAAGCAGTCCTCCGGCGGACAGGGGTGAAGAACGCCAACGGCAAGCCCATGCATATCCGCAAAGTCACCCTGGCGATGCCTGCGGAAGACTACAGGTACGTGCAGCAGGTCGGCCTCGATGAGTTCGTGCGCGGCCTTCGCGATTATCGGCACGACTACGCGATCAAACAGGGCTGGTACCCGCACGACCAGGCCCCAATCCCAATTGCTGTCTGGCCTGACGAGCGGCGCAAACGGCTGCGCCCCGACCCCTCCTACGAATGGGCCCGCGACGGGACGACCCGGACCCTGACGTCCAAGGCCCGCCACTTCAGCGACGAAGGTGACGGCGACAGAACGACGCCCCTCAACGCCGCAGCCCGGCTGACCTTCAAAGATCACACGTGGGAGCTGATCCCACAGGACGCCCCGTACCGGCTCGGCCGCGGCGAGGGCAACCACATCCAGACGGTCCACGACACCATCTCCAGCCGCCACGCCATGATCCGGTTCAACGGGGTCGAGTGGGTGTTCGACCCGCTGGAAGGGGCAACGAATCCGGTCAAAGTTGGAGGAAGGGTCATCACGACACCGACTCCATTGACGACCGGAACCCTCATTCTGATCGGTGAAGCCGAACCCATACTCTTCGAGAAGGGCGCCGATGTCGCCCAGAACGGCCCAGACGCCAGGAAACGCGGGCCGTTACCCGAGTGAGCTCGGGGCAAGCACCGAGTAAGGACAGTAATGGAAGCGGGACAAATTCTGCACGGCAGGTACGCCCTCCTGGAGTCGATAAACAGCGGAAACATGGGCGAGGTGTGGAAAGCCCGGGACCTCAACGACTCCCGGGACGTGGCAATCAAGGGCGTGAAGCCAGGTGATACCGCCGTACCCGGCCTCCGTCGGCGCCTGCAACTGGAGGCTGAGACTCTCAAAAGCCTCCGTCATGACCGGATCGTCAATATCCTGGATGAGTTTCAAGAGGGAGGCGAGCTGTACATTGTCATGCAGCTCATCCCCGGCCCAAACCTCGAAAGGGCCGTAGCCGCCACCCACTTCTCCGATGCCAGCAAGGTCTCCATCCTCATCGATGTCCTGGAAGCCCTTGTATACCTTCACGACGTCGCGGAAGTCGTGCACCGCGACCTGAAGCCCGCCAACATCCTCCTGGACCAGGAGCAGCGGGCTTATGTGACCGACTTTGGCATCGCCCGCGGCCCTCGCGACTTCAGTGCCACCAGGACGATGAACGGCATCGGCAGTTGGTCATTCGCTGCCCCCGAAGTTCGTGCTGGCAAGCCGGCAACGGAACGGTCCGACGTATGGTCGTTCGGCGCGGTGGCCTTGTGGCTATTTACCAACAAGTTGTTTGACGAAGGGATCCCTGACGGGAACTTCGCCGGACCGCTCACCGAAGACATTCGTGCCGCTCTGAGTCCGCGGCGGCCCCCTGCGTCGGACCTGCTTGTGTCGTTCCGGACTGCAGAGCGTGAAGGTCTGACCGGTCCCTTTCATGCTGCCCGCCACGATGGTGAGACGCGTGCCGTACCAAAGATAGCCACCGCCGGGGCAGCCGCCCCGGCGGTGAGAGCCGTTCAGCCAATGCCTTCCAAGGGAAAGCGCGGGAAGGGCCCTGGCCTACTAGTGTTGGCGGGAGTCGTACTCGTTTTTCTTGGGGCAGCCGCCGTTTGGGTGTTCCTGCCCAACCTCTCCCCGAACGGAGATCCGGGCCCTACGAACTCTGCCTCGAGCTTTCCATTATCAGTCCCGCAGGCCCCTTCGCCATCCGTCTCCAGGGCTTCTCCATCACCGCCGCCCCCTTCTGTTTCGACACCACGTACTGACCTTGAGTTCGATACACCCCATGCCGGCGAAGTGGTCGGGCGGTACGTACCTGTAAAGCTGCGCGGCCATGCCCCATTAAATGAGCGCGTCTGGATCGCCGTGCGTTCGTCCGGACAGCTCTTTTCTCAGGGTCCGGCGTTTCCGAGCGGCGTTGCTGACGACGTGTGGAACTTGGAACAGCCAGCAATACTTGGTTCCGATGCAGAATCCGACGCAGGCGCAGACTATGACATATATGCCCTTGTCACAAGTGCACAAATTGATTCCGAGTTCAAATTCGAACAGCTTCTGACCACAGCAGGTTCTGATATTCGTCGATCACCTGATGTGGTCTACTTGGCCTCTGTCACCGTGTGCCGGCGTTCAGAAGCCGACCCCGTGGTCGCATCGTCCGCTTGTGCAGTAACAGGAAAATAAATTGTCCATGCGGGCACGCCACCTGCATTGAATTTTGTTGCTTTCAAGCCCGTGGGTTCTTTACCCCCGACTGCTAGCTGCTAGGTTCCGAGCGCGCCGTATGCACCTCGTCTGCAACGACCACGCGCTTGACGACGCGGCTCCGTCCCACCGAGAAGGCCGGCAGCAAAGGCTGCGAAGCATTCGGTAGGGCCACAGGCCTCACCGGGGCGAGACCGTACATCGGGTTGCAAATCTGGGGATTTGGCTGACAAGGTACGGTCGGATGTGCAAGTCTAGGCCAATGCACACACCTCTCCAAATGATGCAGGACCGGGTGAAGAGCGAATCCTTCGACGGGGACGTAGCTCAATTCAAGGCCATGCTCCGATATGGAGAGATGGTCACGAAGGTGACGCTCATAAATGCCCTTGCGCTACTTGACCGTAACGAGGACCGGCGCTTCAGGTACGAGGTGGAGTACAAGCTCGTCAGGGCATCGGGGGTGGGATCTTGGGCGTATGAGTTTCAGCGTCTAGTCACTGGACCGGCAAAGACCGCCTTTCGGAGGGACGCAAGTACGATCCTAGCTCAAGTCACCCAACGCTTTATCCTCACGTCCGAGGAATGGCAGGCTGAGACGTTGAGACTCCTTGAGCAGACCGAGCGAGCTCTCCGCGTCCCAACTGACACCGTTCGCGCTGAGAAGTTAGCCATCGTCTCTTTTTTCACGCGCTTTGCCAACATCCGAAACAAGTACGACCACGGCGCACCGATGCTTGGACTCGTGGCAGATGCCATTGAACCCCTAACTGGGGCCTTAGGACTGATGTCTCAAAATCTAAAGCTTTTACATCTACCTTGGTATTTGGCTGGTGAAACGCACGCAGGGTCCCCTCGCCACTTCCCCCTTTCGGAGGTCGAACACGACTTGCCAGAGGATTTACCGCGCGAGGGACTTTTCGCAATTCACAACGGCGCCGCGCTGCCGCTACACCTGGTGGAAGCTTTGCATGGCGGCGCCGAACTGTACATTGCTAATGGACACTATAAAGACAAAGACCAGACATATGAAGCATTGTCCTATGTAACGGGATCACACAAGAGATCCCCTGCGTCTCAATATACCATCGAGCCGCAGTTATTGTCTCAAAGCGAATCTGAAGGGCTCTCGCAGTTAGATTTGCAGGGCGCCACATGGGGGAATCTTCCGCCTCGCAAATCCGATTACGTTAAGCGCAACGAACTGGAGCTTGAGCTTCTCGAGGAGCTACTGGATCCTGAGATCGACCCGATTATAACCTTGGGTGGCCCAGGCGGCATAGGCAAGACTTCTACAGCCTTGCAAGT
>NZ_JBFTZL010000076.1:0-16301 GCF_056406825.1 Arthrobacter sp. P1_A5
ACCTTCCACCCAACGAACCAGGAGCCACCGATGGTCAACTACGTCAAGAACACCGGGTACCACCTGGCCCAAGACATCAAGCTGGTCTGGCCGATCTACCGCTGGCGCTCGGACACCAAGTTCCACTACGACTTCCGCAACTTCTTCCACCCCTACACCGACGACCTCCTGCAGGTGGTCCGGCTCACCGGGCTGGACGGCCTTCTGGCGCCGCAGACCCAGCAGCTGAGTGCGGAGTTCTTCTCCAGCAGCTACACCATCCCGCCGAACCAGCTGGTGGACACGGTCGGGCACCCCAAGGACATCGACACGAGCGTGGGCGGTCCCTACTCGACGTACAACTGGGAGATGTTCTTCCACATGCCCGTCACCATCGCGGTGCACCTGTCGAAGACCCAGCGGTTCGCCGAGGCGCAGCAGTGGTTCCACTACGTCTTCGACCCCACCAGCACCGAGAACCTCCCTGCGCCGGAGAGGTACTGGCGGTTCAAGGAGTTCCGCAGCTCCAGCACCCCCCGCAACATCCGCGACCTGCTGACCCTGCTCAGCACCCCCGACGCGGAGCTGGACGCCACCCAGCTGGCGACGAAGGCCCAGGTGCTCGACGGCTACGAGGCGATGAAGCACAAGCCTTTCCATCCACACGCAGTCGCCCGCACCCGCCCGCTGTCCTACCAGTACTACGTGGTGATGAAGTACCTCGACAACCTCATCGACTGGGGCGACAGCCTGTTCCTCCAGGACACCATCGAGTCGATCAACGAGGCGACCCAACGCTACGTGCTGGCCGCCAACCTGCTCGGGCCCCGGCCCCAGCACGTGCCCGAGGTGGGCCGCACCCGGACGCAGACCTACGCCCAGCTGAAGGCCAGCCTCGACGAGACGGGCAACGCCCTGGTGGCGCTGGAGGGCGAGTTCCCGTTCAACCTGGCCTCACCGCAAGCCGCCCCGGGCGACGGCGACGCGGCCAGCCCGCTGTTCGGCATCGGCAGGGCGCTGTACTTCTGCATTCCCGACAACGACCGCCTGATGACCTACTGGGACACCGTGGCCGACAGGCTCTACAAGATCCGGCACTGCATGAACATCTCCGGCGTGGTCCGGCAGCTGGCGCTCTTCGACCCCCCGCTCGACCCCGGCATGCTCGTCAAGGCTGCCGCGGCCGGCATCGACGTCGGCAGCATCCTGGCCGGCACCGGCCAACCGGCCGGACCGCTTCGTGCCCTACCTCTGATCCAGAAGTCCCTCGAGCTGGCCAACGAGGTGCGCACGATGGGCGGTGCGCTGCTCGCCTCGCTGGAGCGTCAGGACGGCGAGCAGCTCGCGCTGATGCGCCAGGCGCACGAGCTGAGCATTAGCCAGCTGGCCAAGGACACCCGGTTCCTCCAGCTCCAGCAGGCCAAGGAGGCAACGGAGTCGCTGCTCCGGTCCCGCGAGAGCGCGTGGGAGCGCTACTCCTACTACCTGCAGCTGCAGGGCCTCGCGCCCGACTCGACCCTGGCTCCGGAACGGCCGGCGCTCACCCGCACCAGGCTCACGGCCGAGACGTTCGACGACGTCTACGCCGCCCTCGTCGAGCAGTACGACCAGCCGATCCCGCAGCAGCCCTACCCCAACATGAAGGCGGCCTCGGGCGGATCTCCGTCGGCCCAGGCCGGCGCCACGGGCACGGGCGCGCTGTTCCTCAACAACTCCGAGGCCTCCGAGCTGAACGACCACCTGCCCGCCGCCCGGGACTTCCGACTGGCGGGGTCGGTCACCGACACCGTCGCCTCGGTGCTGACCTTCATCCCCGAGTTCAACGTCAACCTGCACTTCTGGGGCATGGGTGGCTCCTCGAAGCTCTTCGGCGGCAGCAAGCTGTCCGACGCGGCGAAGATCGCGGGCGAGATCCTCAAGACCATCTCGGCCTACCACAGTGACCAAGCCGGCATCGCCGGCCGCACCGCGGGCCACCAGCGCCGCGCCGACGAGTGGGTGCACCAGGCGAACCTCGCGGCCCGCGAGCTGGTCCACAACGGCCGCCAGCTCATCGCGTCGCTGATCGCCGAGCAGGTCAGCGAGCACGAGCTGGCCTCAGTACGGACCCAGATCGACAACAGCACCGAGGTCGCCGGCTACCTGCACTCGAAGTTCACCAACCTCGAGCTGCACACATGGATGTCCGGTGAGACCTCGCGGCTCTACTACCAGTGGTACAGGTTCGCCTTCGACATGGCCCGCAAGGCCGAGACCACGATGAAGTCCGAGCTGCGCCGCCCCGAGCTCGACGACGTCGACTTCATCTCCTTCAACTACTGGGACGCCGGCCGCAAGGGCCTGCTCGCCGGCGAGGCGCTGCACGCCGACGTACGCCGGATGGAGGTCGCCTGGCACGAGAACAACCGGCGCGAGCTCGAGCTGGTCCGCCACGTCTCCCTGCGCCAGCTCGACCCGCTGGCACTGCTGCGGCTCAAGGCGACCGGTACGGCGCAGTTCACCATCCCCGAGTGGCTCTTCGACCGGGACTACCCCGGGCACTACCTGCGCCGGCTCAAGCAAGTCTCTGTGTCCGTGCCGGCCGTCGCCGGGCCGTTCACGCCCGTGCCGGCCCAGCTGTCGCTCCAGCGGAGCACCGTGCGGGTCTCCCCGCTCCTCGCCGACGACACGACATACGCGCGGACGGGTGCCGGGGACCCGCGGTTCTCCGACTCCTACGGGCCGATCGAGCAGATCGCCACGAGCACCGGCAGCCAGGACGCGGGCCTGTTCGAGCCTGGCGCCCACGATGAGAGGCTGCTGCCGTTCGAGAACGCCGGCGCCATCAGCACCTGGCAGGTCGACCTGCCCCGGGTGCTGCGCGGCTTCGACTACTCGACCATCTCCGACGTCGTGCTCCACCTGCGCTACACCGCCCGCCAGGGTGGCGACCGGCTGGGCAACCAGGCGGTCCAGGAGCTGGAGGACACGATAGCCGACGTCGCCGTCAGCGGCTTGGCCCTGCTGCTCTCATTGCGCTACGACTTCCCGACTGAGTGGGCGGCGTTCACCAATGGCAACCAGGACCTCCGCCTCGACCTGACGCGGGCGCTGTTCCCGTACCTCGCCCAGGGCCGAGACCTCAGCATGGCAGCAGACCTCGAGTTCTACGCTGCAACGGGGAGCACGCTGACACGGCGTACGGTCCCCGTGGCGGCCGGCGCCGCCGACGCCCTCAACAACGGGGCAGCCGCGCCCGTGACGATCGCACCCGACGCGGCCGTGCTGCGCCGCGACGCCGACGAGGTGTTCGTGATCGTGCGCTACGGGCTCGGAGCTGCCTGAGGCTGCGTCATAGGTCGATGTCCCGGTCCAGCTGCCGGGCGCGCTGCTCGAGGGCGCCCGGCAGGCCTGACGTCGTACGCGGGCATCGTAGTGCTCCAACTGAGCACGCACGACGTCGACGTGCTCAGTGTCGCCGACCGCACCGAGCGTGCGCAGGGCTTGCACCCGGACCCGCGGCAGTTCGCCCTCCAGGGCGAGTACCGCAGCAAGGGGCTCACCGCCCCCGAGCTGTCCGTGCTGGCCGCCTACGCCGAGATCGCACTCGCCCAGGAACTGAACGACAGCGACGTCGCCGACGACCCCTGGTTCGACCGGATCCTTCGCAGCTACTTCCCGCCCCAGATCGTGGACCGCTTCAGCACCGAACTGCAACCCCACCCCCTGCGCCGGCAGATCATCAGCACCGTGCTCGCCAACGACATGATCAACCTGGGCGGGATCACCTTCGCCTTCCGGGCCATCGAGGAAACCACCGGGAGCGCGGCCGCCCCCGCACGGGCCTTCGTAGCAGGACGCGAGGCCTTCGAACTTCACTGGGTCACGGACTGGATGGCAGGGCTGCCTGCCGCTGTTCCGACGGACCATGCAGCCGATCTCGTCCTGTACGTACGCAGGATGCTTGACCGGGGGACGCGCTGGTGCCTGACCCATGAGCACCGGGATCAGCCCGTCGAACAAGTCCTCAGCAGAATCATGCCGGCCATGGACATCCGGCACCACCGGACAACGATCTATCTGCGCGGCGAAGACATCGACCTCGGGAACGACCTTCTGACCCGCTGGAAGGCCATCGGCATTCCACCCGAGTCATCGACAGCACGACCAGCGTGGGCCCGGAAACCGTAGCTCGGCACCCTACAATCTGACTCTTCCTAGCCACTGGCTGCTGTCGAAGGCGACGGGCGCGGTTGAGGATGTCAACGTCATCCAAGAAGACGGGCCCGATCCAGGACCACTGGAGCGGACTAGCGGTGCGGAAACCGTAGTCCGTGAAAGGCGCTCCCTAGGGACGGTCAGAATGTATCGGGTTGAGCCCCGTTCGGCGCACTCCCCCGCGAGGTGTCAGGGTGAGCATCGTAAACCCTCAGGACAACGTGTTAGGAAATGCCGGCAGGAGTGAACCGGAGAAGTATTTGATTTCCGGCCCTCCACCGGACGCGCCGTGGGTGCTTTGCGCTCATCTCGAGCGGCCCCAGATTCAACGAAACAAATGCGGCCTCGTTGCGAACCCTTCCCTGGTGCGACCATGCGGTGAGACACCTCGCAGCGCTGACTGCCCCGAAGCCTTTCTCGTCCAGTAAGGGTGCTGCCTCGCTGACCTTGACCAGCTCGTCCAACTGTTTCTCATTGTTCATGAGCTGCTCGTCCAGTTCGAGGATGTGTTTCGCTAGGCGAATCGCTTCAGTCCGTGCGACGCACAGGGATAGTTCCTCCTCGCGGGGCCGCCACCGGGAGACCTCCGAGATCTGGGAGGCCGTTAGGGATCTGCGAGCATGGACGCCAAGATTGTTGCTACGCACCAGAGCCTAACGATACTCCTGACCATCGGCGACGCCAGCACCCTCACCTCGGCCGGACACCTCCGCGCATATGCCAGAATCGCACCCCTCACACGGCGCTCTGGCACCTCGAGACGCGGGGAATTCCCCGCCCGTTCCGGCAACAAACCTTCCGTTAGCCCCCGTCGTCGCTAATTTCCAGCCGTTGGATAAGGTCCTGTCCGTAGCTGAAGTCCCATACACGCTCGCGGTGCATTCTTCCCACGACCACCCTGGGAAAGTTCCAGTCTTTGCGCGAATGCTCGAACCTTGGACTTGGAGTTTGGGGTCCGCAGTTCGGGGAGGAACCTGCCTCTGAGTGCGTTGACGGCCGCGGTGAGGACGCGGCATTCGGGCAGGTTAAATATCACGGTGGCAGCACACGGCTGCCCCGACGTAGGCTGATCAGGACTCGTGATTCCTGTCGGTGACGGATGACTAGACACCACCGCCGGCCGGCACTCGGAGAACCCGCTGTCCACTAAACCCGTGGCGATTCAAAGAGCCATCTAACGTGGATCAACGAAGCCAAGCCGCATGCGCGGTCCACCACGCGTACATTGAATTGACGGACCACGTCGAATCCCCAGCCGTCGCCAAGACGGCTCTGCTGGTTGACCCCCAAGCTACCGTGACCCTACCGCCTTTGGACTGGTAGCACGCCAACGGTCCCTGATCGACCCCAGACAATTGCCAAGTCGATCGGTACCCGATCGCTGTCGAGCAGTCGCCGACTGGCGCTTCTCCACCATAATCCGCCACGAATGCGGTGTTCATGTCGGCGGCCGTGTCGTAAGCGAAGAGCACGACACTGCTGGGACCTCCTACATCGGTCGGATCGCAGGTGACCGTTGCGACTATTCCCCCGGCATCTGGCCCGCCCACGTGGCAGAATTTCTCCATGGCCAGCGGAACCAAGGCAAGCAGAGCCCTTTGATCCGCCGACCAGGAGGGGTCTTCGAGGAAGGTTGAGGTCGAGGGTGAGTTTGGAATTGAGTCCGAAGTCGAGGGTAACGGCTCCGAAGACGAGTATGTGTCGGAGKGGAYGGACGGCGAAAAGCCCTTGTCGCGTTGGAGCAGGAGGACGCCTCCAACGGAAATTATGGCGGCAATCACCAAGAGCGTCATAATGGCACCTTTGTGACTCCGCCGTGGAGGTGGAGGGTTTGATGGAAGGACGGGTCCGTGCCCAGACGTCGTCGGTGCCGAGGGTCCAGGGTTCGAGGGTCTGACTGGTGCTGCTGGTTCTGAAGATCGCCCCGCCGTGGGTGAGAGACCCGCTATGGGCGCCTGTTGCCGCATCTCGCCTACTTCTGGCGATGATGGCACGTGCTGCGGGCTGCTGTGCAGCCCACCGCTGCCCAACTCCGCCTCGAACCGTCGTTTCAGTTCGGCGGCCGCGCCCTCGCGGTCGCCCGCGGACGTCGCCGTGTCACGAAGCATCGCCTCAAGACGTTCCAGCGGAAGTGTTGAGAATCTCGCGTCCGACATACCGCCATCCCCTTCAACTCGAGCGGATAGGTTGGCGATTCCTACCGAATATCGACGCCCAGAAGGACACGCACACGGCTCGCTGTCATCGGAGCCAATCGTAGGCCCTGCAGCGTGTTGACTGCTCCGCGAATCGACGCCGAGTTCTGCCGTAGAAAGCGTAGAAGTGCAAGGTGCTGCAAAGTTTCTACTTGGATTTCTGCCCCATCGCGTATAAGTTCAAGCGTTGGAATCCGGCCGTGAACATCGCGTACTTTCTCCTTCATTTCATCGACCTCGTGGAAATATTGAGTCCATTCGTTCTCGACTGYCGATAGAGCAGCCTCGCGCCAGCGAATATCCTCGAGGATCTGATTCTTTACGTCACGATCAATCCGATCATCCGCTGCCCGCTGTTGCAATGCGTATTGCTTTTGGCGAGTTCGCTCAATACTCTGCATAGCCTCATCATGAAGCGTTCGAAGGTTGTCTTGGAGCTGAAATCGTGATATGAAATCGATAACGAAATTCGTGAGTTCATAGATCATGACGGCGTTCCCGAACATCATGGCCGAAAGCTGGCCGGAATCTCGGGGGGCCTCCATTCGCAATAGAACTTGCTGGTTCAGCTCGCTGAAAAACTCGACCGTCAACCTGAGGCTTTCGTATGAGATCTGCAGGTCCTTGTCTGCTGCAACCAATCGTTGTGCGCGCAACTGCTCGTTGCGGCCAGCGTCCAAGCCGAGAACCGCCCGGTCAACATCGGCATATCGGCCTTGCTGAATGGTCTGCGAAATCTGTTCGATGATCGCACGAATACGCTCATGCAATTGAGCGAGCTCGGCCTGCACGGCGCTTGGAACATCACTGGATCTCGAGATCCTGCTGCCCAGGAGATCGGCATCGTCTACTGCATAACGAGCTCGTACGTCTCGAAGTTGCTCAACGTGTCGGTCCAGAACGCGACGGACAGCGTCCAATCCGGTTGAGCGTCTAAGTTCTTCAACCGGATCAGGGATCTTGGGGTTCTCAATGAGCCCTATGAGGTCCTGGGCGAGCTGCCCGAGTCGCACGTCGTTGTCGGCCCCCCGCGAGCGCAACTGATCCTCAAGCTGTCGCTGCAACTTTGACGACTGAGGTTGATGCTCGAGTTGCTCGACCGTGTGTGCCACATCTCCGCTGTAGTGAGCAGATATGTAAGCTTTCAGAGCGCGGTATCCCTCAGTGCCAGCCTGGTTCGCCGCAGCTCCAAGGGCTCCCTTGATAAGGGCCAGCACGACGAATCCGACGATCTCAACCATCTAAGCCCCCTAGGACTCTGATCGTGGACTCCACTGTAGCACGCCTCTTATGTCAAGCAAATGTCTCCGAGTATCCTCTCGCAGTGGCCTGGTGGGACCTCAAGGCAACATTGAACGCTTGCGCTAGATTTGGGTTGCCCGTCCTTCTTCGTAGTTTGTCAAGAGACCGACGGGGCCTTTCAAATCCTTCAACTATCCGACCGCAGACCCGGTCATCTGGCGATGTTCTGCGTCATTAACGAGGAGCCCATGGACGCAGCGTTGGTAGAAACTGCATCCGAACAGGTCCCCCAGGTTCCCCGCGGTGAAGTGATGGTGGGCCTCCTAACCGTCCTCGGCTTTGCGGTAGCAGTAGCAGCGGCCGTCACGACCGGCGCAGCCTGGAAGGACTGGGATGTGCTCTGGAGGTCACCGTGGCAACCATTACATTGGCAGCGCTCCTGTTTCTCCCCTTGAGCCGGCCCCTGCGACAATCGCTATTTTCTTTTCGCCGGCGCCACTGACCCCAAACTTAGGACCGGACGCTATCTGGACAATTGCTCCGGGCCACACGTCGGGCTCCAAGCCAGACGGCGGTAATCCGCGACCGCGTATGTCTGTCTGCTCAAAATTGACAAGCTATCAAGCTACTTTTGGCGAACAGCGAGTTACTACTTTCCGAAGTGGTCGTTCCGTGCGTGTCGCCGTAGGACGACAGATGGGTTCTTGTCGACCAGCGGGTGCTTCGACGTCTTACGATTCCGTCGTGTAGTCATCCAACTGGCTGGCAATGAACAGAAATGAACTGATACGAAAGACCAGCCTCACGGCCAGGCCCCGTGAACATTTCCACCTTGGGATTGTGGCCCTGTTGGGTGCGCCGCGGGCGTACGGTGCCACGAATTCGAAGTTCCGCCGCTGGGCTTCGGCGTAGATCGTCCCGAATGCTAGGGAGGACTTGCCTAACCCGGAAACCGTGAATGCGACGACGCGTCACGCGGGACGGCCACGTCCACGCTGCGAAGGTTGTTATCGTCGGCGCCGCGCACCCGGACCAAGCCATCGCTGCCATCATCGGAGCCCAGCGCGGCCGGGGCCACGGCGGCCATGTCAGAAGCATTCTGAATATTTTGCATCGCTTCGACTCTATCGGCGATCGCGTCATCCGCGTTCCCTGTGCTCGGGAGATGCACAAGCACCCCGGCGGGGCGGCTATGGGACCGTCCATGAGACATGCCAGTATCCCAGAGGCCACCAGATTATCTTGAGATGGGTCTGAGAGCCTACTAGGTAAAATTATGGTGCATGTTGGTGAGCAGGATCAACCTATTCAGTTGGGTGCCGGAGCGACGGGAGCGGATTTGATGGGCAGGGCATTGTCCGATGACTTGAATGGGCCTAACGGTGGTCCGCCCACACAGGCGACCTTGGTTATTCGAGTCTGGAGGGGCCCGGAAAGTCCCGAACCCTTCCGTTCACGGATCATCGCTGGATCGTCGGAGGGTGAGGAACCAGCGGTTAGTTATGCTCGCGGCCGGGCGGAAGTAGTCGCAGCGGTGAACCGTTGGCTGGACAGCATCCCGGAGGATTAGGAACTTGGCCGATTCCGCTGGGAGGTGGCCACGCCGAAGTGGACGGAGTAAGGAACCAGGCTCTTACAAAACGTCAGCGACAAGGCGCCGAACGGCCTCTGACGGCACCAGGCCCATGTCCTCGTCCAGTTTGGCTCGATACTTTTCGAAGGCGCGGAGTGCGGCAGCATTGTTGCCCTGCTGCCTTTGAGCCTGCATGAGAAGACCAACGGCACTCTCATAGAGCGGTTCGAGTTCCAGCGCTGCCTCCGCTGCTTCCAAGGCAACCTCAAAGTCGCTCCGCGCCAGCGATTCGCGGCCAACGATATGGAACGCGTGGAGCCGATCCTGCCGCAATCTACTCTGTTCAAAGAGCACCCAGTCGTCATACCAGCCAGGGAGCAGTTCGGCCTCGCGTAAGAGGTGCAGGGACGATGCAGCATTCCCGTTGGACCCGTGTTCGTTCAGCTCACGAATACGTGACCGGATCCGGTGCAAGTCGACGTCGACCAGATCGCTGAGCGAGAGCTCGGCTCCCCCATTGACCAGCAGGCCCGGGACCTGCCGTGAAATCAGATGCAGGCTGACGCGCAGACTCTCCATGGCCTTCGACTCGCGACTCTCCGGCCACAGGAGCCCGGCCAAGTAGCTTCGGGGGCGGGGACCATGAATGGCGAGGGCAGTGATGAGCCGCTGTTGACGCGCCGCCACATGCAAGATGCACGAGTCCCTGCGGAGTTTCCACGATTGCAACAGGCTCAGCTGAAAATGGCAAAAATCGCCGTTTCCCATTGGCACCCCCAAATCCAGCGCCACTGCGAGCCGGAACCGTTATAGCCACAAGGGGACCGCAATTCGGTAAGGGATGTCAACGGGCCGGTGCATCCGACGGGTTTGTGAAGCGAATGCTCGTGCAGCGCAGTGAACACCTTCCATATTGGCCCTAGAATTCGGGCCAGAGGGCCCTAGTGACGACAGTTCCAGGAAATAGTACCCGTCTCGAATTTCGAGGTTCGCTGACGACCGCCCGGCGCCGCAACGCAAGCGACCAGATCCGACTGCGGGACCTCCTCGCGAAGTGGCGAGCATTCCCGCCCGCCGTACGGAGTCGGTCCCATATCATCGCTTACACGGCCTCCACATCCGAAGAAACCGCACGTAACTGTGGCGAAAATGGCCGGGGACGGAAGCCTGAATAGACAAGTCAGGAGGCAGTGCGTAACCCCGCAGACGCATGCCGACAGCTGCAGCTCTCTCGAGACGTGCCTGTGCCCAAAAAGACCCACAGTGTGAAGCTGTTGACGCCCGTGACTGCGCATGACACGATTCGGTCCCCGACGCTGTCACCCCAGCAGGGCTAAAATCCCCCGGGCTGCGCTGAATTGTTACGCCCTCATCCTTCCTGAGAACCAGAGGGCGGAGTGTCCGCAGCCCCTCGAGGGCGCGCCCCGCATCCCAACTACCGGACCCGCCAACGAACGCCCGAAAGCATTTCGGTGGACACGCGTTGTCCGCCCGGCTTCAGGGAAAGCTCTGGCAGGATGGGGTCCAATGGTTCGAATGAAGCAATCCGGAGCCGTCAGGTGCTGGCCTCTCGGAGCGGTCTCGCCACTACATCGAAAACCGATTCCTGGTCACGATGCTTCATCTCGTCTCGAATCTCCGGCGGGAGGAGTTGCCGCGACTCCTGCTCCTCCGGCCGGCGTCCGCGGCTTGTAGCCCTCAGATCTTCACGCAGGCTGGTCGCCTCTGCCAGTAATTCTGTCCACCGGTCAACGAGGACATCATGGCTCTCGACTTTCATCGGCCGACTTCCGCAAATTTTCCGCAAGTTTGCCGAACGCGTCAGGGAACCATGCGATCGTATCTGTTGTGCCCAGGTCTTTAACCAAACTTATGGGATAAAAGCCGGTTTGGATGTCCGTCTACCTCGAGAAAACCGCGCCGGTCTCCACCACTGGTGCAGACACCATTGATGCCCTCAAGGGAAGCACCGTCGGTGGCAAGCCCCGACGAAAAGCGTCCCCAAGGCCATCGCGAACACCACAGACCCGGAGTCCCGGGTGATGCCCACAGCCAGGGTTTCGTCCAGGGGTACAACGCGCAGGTCGCCGTCCCCGGAGACCACGTCATCGCCGCCGTCAATGTGAACTAGCAGCCCAACGACATGCGCGCGTGCGGGGTCTCCCTTTGCCCCGCGTGCTGGTTCGACGGCGGCGCCGGTCTTCACGAAGATCCAAGCCTTCGGCGGTAATTTTGCCGCCTGGCTGCAGGCCTAGGACGATCTGGCCGGCGTCGTCCCCCACGCCAATTCCTGCACCGGATGACGGACGATATGTCCGATACGCGAACAAGCCCCGTCTCAGTCTTACTCCGGTCTCGCGCTCTCACGGTCGCGTATTCGTTCGTTGCACGAGCCGTCGGACTCCCCGCGGGAGCGTGACGACGCTGCGCCGAGCACCCCGTCGGAGAATCAGGCCCGGGTCCGCTCGCTCGCCGAGTCGCGTGAGTGAAAGGGCCGGCAGTGCGTTGCCACGCCCCCCACCTCGCGCCCAATTGCGAAATGAGGTGATGGTTCCCAGTAACGGCGCAGTAACGCCTCTCGTGCTGGGATGATCTCATGACACGAGAACGAATGGCTCGCGTAATCGGCCGCGGCTGCGGCGATGAGAGCCGCCGCGCCCAGCTCCCCCGGGCTGCCGTTCGGGGAGCTGCTGGAAGGCCTGTTCTGATTCAAAGCGATTGATAGTCCCCTTTCAAAAGTAGTAGTTCACGGAAGCGACGCTCCAACAGAGAAGGACCTCATGCAAGATTTAGCGCCGGACATTGAGCATAGGTGGGTGGGGGAGAAGAACATTCCACCCACCGGCCAGGGACTTCTCGGCAATAAAGCCCGCATCAGGTTCACCGTGACATCCCGCTCGCTCACCAGCGGGTAGACCGTGCCGCGCCAACAGTCTGCGGGTCCAGCCGCCGCTCTGCCGAAGGGCGGAGGAGCTCTGCGCGGCATCGGCGAGAAGTTCGGGGTCAACCAGGCCAACGGCACCGCCTCCCTCTCGGTCCCGCTCCCGCTGTCGCCGGGCCGCGACGGCTGGACGCCGAGGCACTCCTTGACCTACGACTCGGGCAACGGCAACGGGCCGTTCGGGATGGGCTGGTCGCTGGACCTGCCGGCCATCACGCGGCGCACGGACAAGGGCCTGCCGACGTACGACGACGACGACGCCGAGTCCGACGTGTTCGTGCTGGCCGGTTCCGAGGACCTGGTGCCGGTAACGGATGTCAACGGGGTGCGAGTCGAGACCGCACGGCGGCTGCACGGCACCGACTACACGGTTCGCTCGTACCGCCCGCGGCTGGAAGGCCTGTACGCCCGCATCGAGCGCTGGACCACCGCCGCTGGCATCAGCCACTGGCGCACCATCGCGGCCGACGGGGCCACCACCTTGTTCGGGCTCGACGAGAAGAGCCGGATCGGCAACCCCGACGACCCTGCCCAGACGTTCTCCTACATGGTGAGCCGGCGCTTCGACCGCCGCGGTCACCTCACCGTCTACACCTACCGCGCCGACGACGCCGTCGGAGTCGACCGCACGCAGGCCCACGAAGTGAACCGAGACGATGCGGCCCGCTCGGCGCAGCGGTACCTCACCTMGGTCCGCTACGGGAACCTGGTGCCGTGGCACCAGGACTGGTCACGCGATGGCGCCGAGCCGGCGCTGCCAGACGAGGACGGGTTCTGCTTCCACCTGCGCCTGGACCACGGCGAGTACGACGCCGACGCACCCGCGTGGGAAGACTCGCTGGAGTGGGGGGTACGGCCCGACCCGTTCTCGAGCAACAGGTCGGGCTTCGAGGTGCGCACCTACCGCCGGTGCCGGCGGGTGCTGATGTTCCACCACTTCCCCGACGAGCCGACGTGCGGGCCGCACCGACTGGTGCGCAGCCTGGAGCTCGGCTACCGCGACGAGGACGACGGTGGCGAGCCCACGGCTCCCGTTTACTCGATGCTCACCACGTTGGTGGAGACGGGCTTCGCCGACGACCCAKAGCAACCCGGCTCGCTGCTGCGGCGGGCCGTGCCGCCGTTGGAGCTGGAGTACAGCGAGCCCCTGGTCGACGACCAGGTCCGCCGGCTGGACGTCCAGGACCTTCGCAACCTGCCCGAGGGCATCGACGGGGCGTACGAATGGGTCGACCTCGACGCCGAGGGACTCCCCGGCGTGCTCGTCCGCACCCCGGGTGCCTGGTGGTTCAAGCGCAACCTCAGCCCGCTCGCACCAACGTCGGTCGCGCGGCTCGGGGAGCTCGAGCCGGTCCCGGCGCTGCCCGCGGGGCACGAGCTCGGCGGCCAGCGGCTAGTCGACTTGACGGGCGACGGCCACCTCGACGCCGTCTCGCTCGGATCGGCGATGCCGGGCTACAGCGAGCGTCGCGACGGTGACTGGACGCCCTGGCGGCCGTTCACGTCCCTGCCCACTGTGCCGCCATACGCCCCGGGGACGCACCTGGTCGACCTCACCGGTGACGGCCGGCCCGACCTCCTGGTCGGCGAGCACGACGTGTGGCTCGCCTATCCCTCGCTGGGCCGCTCGGGCTTCGGCCCGCCGTCGACCGCTCGGCCGCCATGGGACGAGGAGGAGGGGCCGCGGACCCTGAAGGCCACCGGCACCGAGGCGCTACATCTGGCCGACATGACCGGCGACGGGCTGAGCGACCTGGTTCGCGTGCGTGACGGTGAGGTCGCTTATTGGCCGAACCTCGGCTACGGCAGGTTCGGCTGCAAGGTGACGATGGACGTGTCACCGCACTTCGCCGACGCCGAGGCGTTCGACCCGTCCCGCGTCCACCTGGCCGACATCGACGGCTCCGGCACGACGGACCTGCTGTATGTCGGCCCCGGCGGCGTGCTGGTCTGTTTCAACCAGTCCGGCAACTCCTGGTCGGCCCCGCGCCTGCTGGGCGTCTTCCCCGGTGCCTCCAGAGAGACGCACATGCAGGTCCTCGATCTGCTGGGAATCGGCACCGCCTGCCTGGTTTGGTCCTCACCGCTGCCGGGCGAGGCGGGCTCACCGCTGCGCTACGTGGACCTGATGAGCGGCCACAAGCCGCACCTGCTCGTCAGGGCTCGTAACAACACCGGTGGCGAGACGCGGGTGAGCTACGCGCCGTCCACGCGCTTCTCCCTGGCGGACCGCGAGAGCGGCACACCGTGGGCGACCTCGCTGCCGTTCCCGGTCCATGTGGTCGAGCGGACCGAGGTGCGCGACCTGGTGACGCGCAGCCAGTTCGTCACCAGGTACGCCTACCACCACGGTTACTTCGATGGCGAGGAGCGCGAGTTCCGCGGCTTCGCGCTCGTAGACCGGTGGGACACGGAGGAGCACCGCGTCGACGAGGACTTCCCGGATGCCGCAGCAGCCAACTGGGCGCAGACGTCCTGGTCCCCGCCGGTGCGGACCCGCACCTGGGTGCACACCGGCGCGTTCGCCCAGGGCGCGGAGGTGTCCCGGGCGATCGAGGCGTCGTACTGGACCGAGCCCGGGCTGGCTGTCGACGGCCCGGACGAGAGCGTCATGCGGTTGCCGCGCCCCGTGCTCGACGACGGGTCGGCGCCCGGCGGGCTCCCACTCGGCGCCGCCGACCTCCGCGAGGCCTGCCGGGCCCTGAAGGGTCAGGTGCTCCGCACGGAGTCCTACGCCGACGACGGCACGCCGCAGGCGGCCGTGCCCTACTCCGTGGAGTCGTTCGCCCACACCGTGCGCTGCCTGCAGCGGATCGGTCAGCAGCGGCACGGCGTCTTCGCCGCCCACAGCACCGAGACCCTGACCGCCCACTACGACCGCGAGGTGGGCGATCCCCGGGTCCAGCATGACGTGCTCATGAAGATCGACGAGTTCGGTCATCCCCTGCGCGCGGTCTCGGTCGCCTATCCACGACGCGACGGACACCCGGCGCCCGAGCCGGACCTGGATGCCGCCACCCGGGCGCGGCTGCGCCACGACCAGGGACGCGTGCACCTGCTGGCGACGCAGCGCGCTTACACGGCGCTGGTGTCCGGCGACGACACGCACCTGCTGCCGCTCCCGGCCGAGCTCACGTCCTGGGAATGGACCGGCATCCGGCCAGCAGCGCAGGCGCCCGGCACCACGGGCCTGTTCACGGCCGCCGAGCTGGGCGCCGTATGGGAGACCGTGGACGCGCCGGCGGCGACCCTGCACTACGAGCAGGCCGTTGCCGGCGACCTCGAGGGGGAGGACGCCGCGCCGCAGGCGCCCGCGCGGCGACCGGTCGAGCAGCACCGCACCTACTACCGGCGCGACGACCTCACCGGTCTGCTGGACCTCCAAGTCGCCCAGCCTGACGCGCTGCCCGGCGGCGAGTACCGGCTCGCCTTCACCCCCGGCCTGCTGGCCCGTACCTTTGGGGCTCCGGCAGCCGTCGCCGCCGGGGTCGCCGTGGGCGATGCCGAGCTGACCGAGGGCGGGTACGTCCGGCTGGCGGGGCACAACGGCTGGTGGCTGCCCGGCGAGCAGGTGCGCTACTCCCCCGGGGACGCCGACTCCCCCGCCGCCGAGCTCGCCTCCGCCCGAGCGCACTTCTACCGCGTACGCCGCATCATCGACGCCTTCTCCGTGCGGCGCGACGACTTCGACGACTACGACCTGGCACCGGTGCGCGCCGTGGACGGCGTCGGCAACGCCCGGATCGCCGAGCTCGACTACCGCGTGCTCGCCCCTCACCGGGAGACGGACCCCAACGGCAACCGGACCGATCGACTGTTTGACGCTTTTGGCGCCGTGACGGCAGTCGCCCTGGGGGGCAAGGAGGGTGAGGACGTTGGGGACAGCCTGGACGGGGTCGTCGCCGACCTGCCACCGGAGGTCATCGCCCAGCACCTAGCCGACCCGCTGGCCGATCCCCTGGCGGTGCTCGGCAACGCCAGCACTCGGTTGCTCTACGACCTCGACGCGTTCCGGCGTACGCGTGACGATCCCGCCCCGGCGCCGGCCGTGTCCTGGACGGTCGACCGCGAGACCCACGTCGCCGACCTCGCACCGGGCACCGAGTCGCGCTACCGGCACAGCCTCGTCTACTCCGACGGCAGCGGCCGCGAGGCCCAGCACAAGGTTCAGGCC
>NZ_JBFTZL010000077.1:0-16130 GCF_056406825.1 Arthrobacter sp. P1_A5
GGCGCACACGGTCAAGGGCTACGGCCTGGGCACCCACTTCGAGGGCCGCAACGCGACCCACCAGATGAAGAAGCTCACCCTCGCGGACCTCAAGGCCTTCCGCGACCACCTGCGCATCCCGATCACGGACGACCAGCTCGAAGCGGACCTCTACCGGCCGCCGTACTACCACCCCGGCATGGACTCCCCCGAGATCCAGTACCTGATGGACCGCCGCAAGCAACTCGGCGGCTTCGTCCCCGAGCGGCGCTCCAAGCACGCCGACGTCACGCTCCCGGACGAGAAGGTCTACGAAGTCGCCAACCGCGGCTCCGGCAAGCAGCRYKCMGCCACCACCATGGCCTTTGTSCGCCTGCTCARGGACCTCATGCGGGACAAGGAGTTCGGCAAGCGGATCGTGCCGATCATCCCCGATGAGGCTCGCACCTTCGGCATGGACGCGTTCTTCCCGACGGCGAAGATCTACAACCCGAACGGCCAGAACTACCTCTCCGTGGACCGCGAGCTCGTCCTGGCGTACAAGGAGTCCATCTCCGGCCAGATCGTGCACGCCGGCATCAACGAGGCCGGGTCCGTGGCGGCCTTCACCGCCGCCGGCACGTCCTACGCCACCCACGGCGAACCGCTCATCCCGGTCTACGTCTTCTACTCGATGTTCGGCTTCCAGCGCACCGGCGATTCCTTCTGGGCCGCCGCCGACCAGATGACCCGCGGGTTCATCATCGGCGCCACCGCCGGACGCACCACGCTGACCGGCGAAGGCCTGCAGCACGCCGACGGCCACTCCCCCATGCTGGCGGCAACCAACCCGGCCGTCATCACCTACGACCCGGCATACGGCTACGAAATGGGCGTCATCATGCGTGACGGCCTCAACCGGATGTATGGGCCCGGCGAAGCCGGGAAAGAAATTGCCGCCAACGATCCGTCGCGGAACGTGATGTACTACATCACTGTCTACAACGAGCCGATCGTGCAGCCGCCCGCACCGGCGGAACTCGATGTGGAGGGCATCATCAAGGGCATCTACCTGCTGGCGCCGGCCAAGATTGACGGCCCGCGCACGCAGATCCTGGCCTCCGGCGTGTCCGTTCCCTGGGCCCTCGAAGCCCAGCGGATCCTCGCCGAGGACTGGGGCGTCTCCGCCGATGTCTGGTCCGTGACCTCCTGGACCGAACTGCGCCGCGACGCCATGGCCGCCGAGGAGGACTCCTTCCTCAACCCCGGCCAGCCCGCCCGCGTCCCGTTCGTGACCCAGCAGCTCGCCGGTGCCACCGGTCCGATCGTGGCGGTCACCGACTACATGAAGGCCGTGCCGGACCAGATCCGCCAGTTCCTGCCGAACGAGTTTGCCTCACTAGGCGCGGACGGCTTCGGCTTCTCCGACACCCGCGCCGCGGCACGCCGTTTCTTCAAGAACGACATCCACTCGGTTGTGGTCCGTTCCCTTCAGATGCTGGCCCGCCGGGGCGAAGTGGATGCCCAGGCACCTGCCCAGGCCATCGAGAAGTACCGCCTGCACAACGTGAACGCCGGCACCACCGGCAACGCGGGCGGCGACTCCTAACCGCGCTTCAGCGCAAGAGCGAACGTACGACGGCGGCTCCCACCGAAAGGTGGGGGCCGCCGTCGGGCGTTAACCGCCCCACCCCCTCCTGCCTCCCTCCGGGGGGCGCTCTGGACTGCCGCGGGCCGCTGTGATGCAGGACAAGGGCAGTTGTAGCCTTCGCACAAATGGAGCTTGGGCGGCCCGCACCGTATGCTCAATGCATGGCAGAGCCGATCACCACTCCCGAAAAACGCAATCCGAGCTCGAGGGCGATGACTCCGGAGAAAGCCGAAACCCTTAAGAAGCTCCGGGCCAGCGTGGGCCAGCTGTCGACGACGACGCTGCGCCAGTTGGAGAAGTCCCTGCCGTGGTACGGCCGGCTGAACTCGGATGAACGTTCCGCCCTGGGCATGGTGGCCCAGAACGGCATCGCGGCATTCGTCACCTGGTACGAACGGCCGAGTTCGCCGTCGTGGATCCTCTCCGACGTCTTCGGTACCGCGCCCACCGAGCTGACCCGCTCCATCAGCCTGCAGAAGGCGCTCCAGCTGATCCGGATCGTCGTGGAAGTCGTCGAGGACCAGGTCCCGGTGATCGCCCCGGAAGCGGACCAGGGGGCCCTCCGGGAGGCCGTGCTGCGCTACTCGCGGGAGGTCGCGTTCGCGGCCGCCGACGTCTATGCCCGCGCCGCGGAATCCCGCGGCTCCTGGGATACCCGGCTGGAAGCCCTGATTGTCGATGCCATCCTCCGCGGCGAAAACACCGACGCGCTGCGGTCCAGGATCGCGGCCCTGGGCTGGAAAGCACAGGAGCGCTTCACCGTCATGGTAGGGAATTCCCCGTCCGAACCAAGCGCCAGCTACGTCAGCGAACTGCGGCGCACAGCGGGGCGCTTCGCCGAGGACGCCCTTGTGGGGATCCAGGGCGACCGCCTCATCCTGATCCTGGGCGGGGTCCACGACCGGGAGACCGCGTACCTGAAACTCAGCGAACTCTTTGCCCCCGGCCCGGTGGTCTACGGCCCGGAGGCCGGGTCCCTCCTCGAGGCCAGCGGCTCTGCCCAGTCGGCCTTTGCCGGCCTCACCGCGGCCCGCGCGTGGCCTTCCGCGCCACGCCCGGTGGCGGCCGATGACCTGCTCCCGGAGCGGGTGATCTCCGGCGACGACGCCGCCCGCCGCTCGCTGGTCAAGAACATCTACCGCCCGCTGCTGGCCGCCTCCAACGGGCTGGTGGAGACCCTCGGCACGTACCTCGAACTGGGCCATTCACTCGAGGCCACGGCCCGGGAACTCTTCGTCCATGCCAACACAGTGCGCTACCGGCTCAAGCGCGTCTGCGACGTCACGGGCTGGGATCCGCTGCTGCCGCGGGAGGCGTTCGTGCTCCAGACCGCCCTCGTCGTGGGCCGGCTTTCTGCCCCGCCGAAGGCCCCCACGGAGCGGCAACCTCCCCGCAACGGCTCCTGAACCGTTGTAGACTTCCTACAAACTGACCCAGTGAGCTTGGTGCATGAAAACACGAATGTTCACGCGGTAATTTGGAAAGCTGGTTACGTGCTTGCAATCGTTTGCCCTGGACAGGGCTCCCAGACCCCTGGTTTTCTGGCCCCTTGGCTGGAACTGCCACCCGTCGCAGGCCTCCTGGCCTCCCTCAGCGAGATAGCAGGCATCGACCTCACCGCCCATGGCACCACCTCCGATGAGGAGACCATCAAGGACACCGCAGTCGCGCAGCCCCTGATCGTCGCTGCGGGCCTGGTGACGGCAAAGTCGCTGTTCGACGTCGAACTCGGCACGCTTCCCGTCATCCTTGCCGGCCACTCCGTCGGCGAAATCACCGCGGCTTCCCTCGCCGGTGTCCTGTCGGAATCCGAAGCCATGACGTTTGTCCGCGAACGCGCCAACAGTATGGCAGCCGCTGCTGCCGCCACCCCGACCGGCATGAGTGCCGTCGTGGGCGGCGACCCCGCGGAGGTCCTGGCAGCCATTGCTGCCGCCGGGGCCACGGCCGCCAACGTCAACGGGGCCGGCCAGACCGTCGCCGCTGGCACCCTGGAGCAGCTCAAGGCCCTGGCGGAGAACCCGCCGGCCAAGGCCCGGGTTATCCCGCTGAAGGTCGCGGGCGCGTTCCACACCTCGCACATGGCCCCCGCGGGCGCAGCCCTGCAGGCCCTGCGTCCGTCGCTGCACCCGAAGGACCCGCAGGTGCCGTTGCTGTCCAACTTCGACGGCGCGGAAGTCACCGACGGCGCCGCCGCCGTCGACAGCCTGATCGCCCAGGTCTCCCGTCCGGTCCGCTGGGACCAGTGCATGGAGACGATGGTGCAGCGCGGGGTGACCGGCGTGATCGAGCTGGCTCCCGCCGGAACACTGGCGGGCCTGGCCAAGCGCGGCATGCCCGGCGTCAAGACAGTCACCGTCAAGACCCCGGACGATCTTTCCGCGGCCCTGGCCCTATTTGCAGAACTGGAGGGAGGGGCATGAGCGTTCCCACTCTGAAGCAGGCACCGGTGCAGGCAAACACCCGCATCATGGGTGTCGGCGCCTACCGGCCCAGCGTGATCGTGACCAACGAGGACGTGTGCCAGTGGATCGACTCCTCGGATGAGTGGATCCGCCAGCGCACGGGCATCATCACCCGGCACCGCGCGCCCGCCGATGTCAGCGTGATTGACATGGCCGAGGGCGCCGCACGTGAAGCACTGCAAAAGGCCGGCATCGAGGCCTCCCAGCTCGGCGCCGTGATCGTCTCCACGGTCACCCACCCGTATGCGACCCCGTCCGCCGCAGCGAGCCTCGCCGACCGACTCGGCGCGACGCCGGCCCCGGCCTTCGACATCTCCGCGGCCTGCGCCGGCTACTGCTACGGCATCGCCCAGGGCGACGCCCTGGTGCGCTCCGGCGCKGCCTCCTACGTCCTTGTGGTCGGTGCCGAGAAGCTCTCCGACGTCATCGACAACACGGAACGGACCATCTCCTTCCTGCTTGGCGACGGCGCGGGCGCCGTCGTGATCGGCCCCTCCGAAACGCCCGGCATCGGCCCCTCGGTGTGGGGTTCGGACGGCAGCAAGTGGGATGCCATCGGCATGACCCACTCCATGCTCGACATCCGCGAGCTCGCGCTGACCGGCAAGCACGGCGCCGCCGTCAGCGATAAGGAAGCGGCAGTGACCGACGCATCCCTGTGGCCGACCCTGCGCCAGGACGGCCAGACTGTCTTCCGCTGGGCCGTGTGGGAGATGGCCAAGGTGGCCCAGCAGGCCCTGGACGCCGCCGGCATCCGGTCCGAGGACCTCGCCGCGTTCATCCCGCACCAGGCCAACATGCGCATCATCGACGAGATGGCCAAGAAGCTGCACCTGCCCGCGACCGTCAAGATCGCCCGCGACATCGCCGACGCCGGAAATACGTCGGCGGCGTCCATCCCCCTGGCCACCCACCGCCTGCTTGAGGAAAACCCCGAGCTCAGCGGCGGGCTGGCGCTGCAGATCGGCTTCGGAGCCGGTCTGGTCTTCGGCGCCCAGGTGGTCGTGCTTCCTTAGGCAGCCACCGCTTTTTCGAACTAAATACGTTCCACCCGTTTCACCCTTGCACCGCATGTCCTTCAATTTCAGGGCCCGCCCCGCATGCTGTGCTCGCAAGCATTCCCGCACCAAGCCGAACCCTCGGTTTGAATCATTTCCGCCCCTAGGCTGCCGGCATTCCACCGGCAGCCGAGGGCAACAACCAGAAAAGGAGCCATCAATGGCTAGCAACGAAGAAATCCTGGCCGGCCTGGCTGAAATCGTCAACGAAGAGACCGGCCTGGCCGCGGAGGCTGTCGAAATGGACAAGTCCTTCACCGAGGACCTGGACATCGACTCCATCTCGATGATGACGATCGTGGTCAACGCCGAAGAGAAGTTCGGCGTCCGCATCCCGGACGAAGAGGTTAAGAACCTCAAGACCGTCGGCGACGCTGTCAGCTTCATCGCCAACGCCCAGGCCTAGTCTGGCTTCCGCCAGTATCGGCGGACCCCGGTGCCCGGTCCGGGCGCTGCAGCAGCGCCCGGACCGGACCACCAGCACCACCACGAAATGCACCACCCCAAAGKTCCCCTCGCAGGCCCCGGCCATCCCATTCGCGGTTCCGGATACGGCAGGCGCACCGACAGAGAGTGATCCCATGGCACGCAAAGTAGTCATTACCGGTCTGGGTGCCACCACACCCATCGGCGGCGATGTCCCCACAATGTGGAAGAACGCGCTCAAGGGCGTCTCCGGCGCGCACACGCTTGAGGACGACTGGGTGGCCAAGTACGAACTGCCCGTCCACTTCGCCGCACGCGCCTCCACCCCTGCCTTGGACGTCCTGACCCGGGTCGAGGCCAAGCGCATGGACCCGTCCACCCAGTTCGCCGTGGTCGCATCCCGCGAGGCGTGGGCCGACTCCGGCATCACCGAAATCGACCACGACCGTCTGGCGGTGGCCTTCGCGACCGGCATCGGCGGCGTCTGGACCCTCCTGGATGCCTGGGACACCCTGCGCGAAAAGGGTCCCCGCCGCGTCCTGCCCATGACCGTACCCATGCTGATGCCCAACGGCCCGGCCGCCGCGGTAAGCCTGGACCTGGGTGCCCGCGCCGGCGCCCACACCCCCGTTTCCGCCTGCGCGTCCGGCACCGAGGCCGTGCACGTGGGCCTGGACCTGATCCGAGCCGGCAAGGCCGACGTCGTCGTGTGCGGCGGCGCCGAAGCCGCCATTCACCCGATGCCGATCGCCGCCTTTGCCTCCATGCAGGCCCTCTCACGCCGCAACGACGATCCCGAGCACGCCTCACGCCCCTACGACCGTGACCGCGACGGCTTCGTCATGGGCGAGGGCGCCGGTGCCCTGGTGCTTGAGGCCGAGGAACACGCCCTGGCCCGCGGCGCCCGGATCTACGCCGAACTGGCGGGCACCTCGGTCACCGCCGACGCCTACCACATCACCGCCCCGGACCCCCAGGGCCTGGGCGCCACCCGCGCGCTTAAGGCTGCGATGTTCGATGGCCGCATCCAACCTGAAGACATCGTGCACGTCAACGCGCACGCCACCTCCACTCCGGTCGGAGACAAGCCCGAGTACGCGGCCCTCAAGGCCGCCCTGGGCAAGCACGTGGACTCGGTAGCGGTCTCGGCCACCAAGTCCCAGATGGGGCACCTGCTCGGCGCCTCCGGTGCCGTAGAGGCCGTGCTGACCGTCATGGCCATCTATGACCGCAAGGCGCCGGTGACTATCAACCTCGAAAACCAGGATCCCGAAATCCCGCTCGACGTCGTCACGACCGCCCGCGACCTGCCAGCCGGCAGCATCGCCGCACTGAGCAACTCGTTCGGCTTCGGCGGCCACAACGCCGTGATCGCGGTACGCAGCGTGTAGCTGCACGACCAGCAGCACGCCCGCAGCACGCCGGGACGGCAGATGGCGGCAATGTTCTTCGTGAACATTGCCGCCATCTGCTTTTTTGGCGCCTAGCTATGGAATTACTGCGGTGGTGCGCCCGTTGAGGCCCTAGCCGACTTGGTGGAGCCAGCGCACGGGGGCGCCTTCGGCGGCGTGCCGGAACGGCTCGAGTTCCTCGTCCCAGGCCTCGCCCAGGGCGAGGGAGAGCTCGTGGTAGACGGCCGAGGGGTCGCCGGCGCCGGATTCGTAGGCGTAACGGATGCGGTCCTCGGACACCATGATGTTGCCGTGGACGTCAGTGGTGGCGTGGAAGATCCCGAGCTCCGGGGTGTGCGACCAGCGGCCGCCGTCCACCCCCTGGCTCGGCTCCTCAGTGACTTCATAGCGCAGGTGCGCCCAGCCTCGCAGAGCGGACGCCAATTGAGCCCCCGTGCCCGGCGTTCCGGTCCACGACAGCTCGGCCCGGAACATTCCGGGCGCGGCAGGCTGAGCGGTCCACTCCAAGTCCGTCCGCTTGTCCACGACAGACCCTATGGCCCACTCGACGTGGGGGCACAAGGCAGTCGGGGCCGAGTGAACGAACAACACACCTCGGGTCAGTGCAACAGACATTCCATCCTCCATAGCTGTAGGTACGTCTTCCCCAACGACCTGTGCCTGGATGTCTGTCTGTTGCGCGGATCCGAATTTATGCCGGTGGTCCCTGCCAGACTACTAATATACAACCGGGTTCAAAGCTGGGACGTAGTGCATTCCAGCTTCAAGTTCAACTTGAAACTTCCCGGGCGTGAGTTTTATTCTGCCCTACCCCTCCTCATTACGCCAGTGCGATTCGGCGCGTCTTTTCCGGCGCGCCGTGCATGCTTCGGCAGTCCCGCAGGTGGACCCTGGTCCGCTTGGGCCTGGGCGGGTATTCGGGCGGAATCCCGGGCAGGAATCCGGGCCGACTTGTGCGCCTTTCCGGCCGGCCGGACGCGACCGGCCGGCGATCCTCAGGCCCGGGGGTGCGCCTGCTGGTAGCTCTGCCGGAGCCTCTCGACGGACACGTGGGTGTAGATCTGGGTGGTGGCAAGGCTGCTGTGTCCGAGGATTTCCTGCACGGCGCGCAGATCGGCCCCGCCGTCGAGCAGGTGGGTCGCTGCAGAGTGCCGCAGGGCGTGCGGCCCGGTGGCGGCGGTGTCTCCCAGCCGTTCCAGCATCTCCTTGACCACGCTGCGGATCTGGCGCTGGTCCACCCGTCCGCCGCGCGCGCCCAGGAAGAGCGCCGGGCCGCTGGTCCCGGTTGCGAGGGCCGGCCGGCCGCGGCGGAGCCAGTCGTCGACGGCGAGCGCCGCCGGCAGCCCGTAGGGCACCGTGCGTTCCTTGTTGCCCTTGCCGAGCACCCGGAGGGTTCTGCGGTCCGGGTCGAGGTCGTCAACGTCCATGCCGGCCAGCTCGCCAACCCGGACACCGGTGGCGTAGAGCAACTCCACCATGGCACGGTTGCGCAAGGCCAGCGGTTCCCCCTCGGCCGAGGCGGATTCGGCGTCGTCCACGAGCCGCCGGACCTGTTGCTGGTGCAAGACGCCGGGCAGGGATTTCTCCCGCTTTGGCGCCTTGAGCCGCAGGGCCGGGTCGGCTTCGATCAGCTCCTCACGGACAGCCCAGGCGGTGAAGGCCCTGGCGGTGGCGGCGCGGCGGGCCAGGGTGGCGCGGGACTTCCCGGACTCGCTCTGGGCGCCAAGCCAGCGCCGCAGGGTCCCGAGCTCCAGCCCGGCAAGGTCGTGGACGCCCTCGGTTGCGGCGTGCGCGAGCAGGCTTTCGACATCGGAGAGATAGGCCCGCACGGTATGGGCGGACCTGCCCCGTTCCGCTTCCAGGTAACGGCCGAAGCGGGCGGCGGCGAGCTGGATATCGCCGTCGGGCGCGGCGGGCGGGGCAGCGGGGGGATCCTGTGTAGACACCCTCTTACTCTGGCAGTATTCCCCCGGCATTCAAGGAGCCGGTCGGCGAGCCGCTTCTTCCCGGTGAAGCAAGCCATCTCAGTCCGCCTTCCCGGAGCGTTTCCAGCCGCCGTGCCGGGATTCGGCCAGCCCCAGCAGCCCGAGCCGGCCAAGACCCGCGCGGACCGAGTCCGGGCTCAGCCCGGCCACCGCGGCCAGCTTCTCGACCGAGGTGGTGGTCCGCAGCGGCAGGGCATCGAGCAGGATCAGGTCCTCCAGGGTCAGGCCATCGTGGGCCTCAGACCGGCCTGCCTTGTCCGGGGGCATCGCCTCGCCGCTCGGGGAGGCGAGCTCGGCGATCTCCCCGGCATCCGTGACGCATACCGCGCCGCCTTCACGGAGAAGCCGGTGGCAGCCGGCGGAGTTGGCGCTGTGGATGGAACCGGGCACGGCGCCCACGGCCCTGCCCAGGCTTTCGGCATGGTGGGCCGTGTTGAGGGCGCCGGAGCGCCACCGGGCCTCGACCACGACCGTGACGGAGGCCAACGCCGCAATGAGCCGGTTCCGCTGAAGGAACCGGTAGCGGGTGGGAGCGGACCCGGGCGGAACCTCGGCCAGGACCGCGCCGCGGTTCGCCACGGTCCGCAGCAGGTCCTCATTGCCGGCGGGGTAGAAGCGGTCCACTCCCCCGGCCATGACGGCAATGGTGGGCACACCGTCCGCGCTTCCGGCCAGGGCCGCCCTGTGGGCGTGGGCATCAATCCCGTAGGCCCCGCCGGAGACGATCGTGAAGCCGCGCTGGGCCAGCGAGTAGGCGAGGTCGCCCGTCACCGATGCTCCGTAGCTGGTGCTGTCCCGGGAACCCACKAGGGCTACGATCCGGGCCGCCGGGGGCAGCTCCTGTTCCACGCCGCGCCACCACAGGCACAGGGGCTCCTGCAGTCCGAGGTCCGCCAACTGCCGCGGCCACAAGTCATCCCTGGGAATGATGAGGCGTCCGCCGAGCCGGTGCATGGTGGCCAGGTCGCGCTCCGGGGCGAGGTCGGGCACGCGCGGGGCCCAACGCTTCAGCGCCTCGCTGAGCCCGGACCAGCCGCTGCCGGACCCGCTGTCCGCCAGGATTCCGGTGATCTCCTGTTCGAGCCCGGGACCGGCGGCCAGCACGCCGCTGGCAATCCGCAGGGCGTCCTGCGCCCCCACGGCCTGGACCAGCGCCAGGGCCGCCGCGTCCTGCGGCTCGAACAGGCGGGCCAGAGCGGCGCGGGCTATTCGTTCGTCATCAATCATGGTGGTTCCTTTCGCACGGCTGGGGTGGGCTTCGTGCCGGCAGGCTCAGGGTGAGACCGCGGCGGCCTGCCGGAGGCCCAGCGCCTGCCCGACGTCGTCTGCGTCGGGGACGTCGTGCCGGGACAGGTCCGCAAGGGTCCATGCGAGGCGCAGCACGCGGTCGTAGCCGCGGGCGGTCAGCACTCCGCGCTCCAGTGCGTAGTCCAGGATGCGGGTGGTGGGGGCATCGAGCCGAAAGGACCCGCGCAGCAGCCGCCCCGGCACCTGCGCGTTGGTTTCCATCCCGAATGGCAGCAGCCGGTCCAGCTGGCGGGCCCGGGCCGCCCGGACCCTTTCCGCGATGCTGGCCGTTCCTTCCTCGGCCGCAGGTTGGCCGAAGCCGGCGAGCGAGACCCGCTCGACTTCGAGCTGGATGTCGACCCTGTCCAGCAGCGGCCCTGACATCCGGGCCTGGTACCGGCGGCGCATGATGGGCGTGCAGATGCAGTCCACTCCTTTGCCTGTTGCCTTGCCGCAGGGACAGGGGTTGGCTGCAAGGACCAGCTGGAACCGGGCGGGATAGGCCGCGGACCCGGCCGAGCGGTGGATGACCAGCTCTCCGCTTTCCAGCGGCTGCCGCAGGGCGTCCAGAACGCCGCGGTCGTACTCCGGGGCCTCGTCCAGGAAGAGCACCCCGCGGTGGGCACGGGACGCCGCCCCGGGCCGCGGCAGCCCGGACCCGCCACCGATGATGGCCACCGCCGTCGCGGTGTGGTGCGGGTTCTCGTAGGGCGGGCGGCGCAGCAGCTGCACGGAGCCCGACGGCAGCGAACACAGCGAGTGGATTGCGGTCACCTCCATGGCCTCGGTGTCGCCCAGGTCCGGCAGCAGCCCGGGCAGYCGCTCGGCGAGCATGGTCTTCCCGGCACCCGGCGGTCCGGTCAGCAGCAGGTGGTGGGCACCGGCGGCGGCTACTTCCAATGCACGCCGCGCCGCCGCCTGGCCGGAGACATCGCACATGTCCGGCGCCAGGGCGGGACCGTTGCCGGGTTCGGGGTGGCCGGAGTCCTCGGTATCGGGTTCGAAGTCGAGGACGAGGTCCTGCGGGTCCGCGCCGCAGTCAAACGCGAGCCGGGCCAGTGTGGCATAGCCCCGGACCTGCGCGCCGGGGACCAACTCGGCCTCCGCCACGTTGGCCCGGGCCACGACGACCTCCGGGTAGCCGGCCCGGAYCGCGGCCATCACGGCAGGAAGGATGCCGCGCACGGGCCGCAGCCGGCCGTCCAGGCCGAGCTCGGCGATGAAGACCGTGCGGCCCGTGGGCCGGATGTCGTTCGCCGCCAGCAGCACGGCCATGGCGATGGCGAGGTCGAATCCCGAACCGCGTTTGGGCAGGGATGCCGGGATGAGGTTGGCCGTGATCTTCCGGCGGCTCAGCGGGATCCCCGAATTCTGCGCCGCCGAGCGGATCCGTTCCTTGGCCTCGTTTAGTGAGGCGTCCGGCAGGCCCAGGATCACGAACGCCGGCAGGGTCTGGCCGATGTCGGCTTCGACCTCCACAATGTAGCCGTTGAGGCCCACGAGGGCGACGGAATACGTCCGGCCCAGGGCCATCTATCCCACCCCCTTGAGGTGCTCGACGGCGGGCTCGCCAATGCCGTCGTCGACCACCGCGATCACGTCCACGCGGCACAGCGGCATCCACAGCCCCTGGGCACGGCACCACGCCGCTGCCAGCCGGTGGAGTCTTGCCAGCTTGTCCGCGCCGACAGCCTCGAAGGGATGCCCGAAGGCCAGGGATTTCCGGGTTTTCACCTCGGCGATGACCAGCGCGTCGCCGTCGAGCGCGACAATGTCGATCTCACCCTCCGGGCAGCGCCAGTTCCGCTCCACGATCCGCATGCCGTGGGCCTGCAGGAAGTCGGCCGCGAGGTCCTCCCCGCGCCGGCCCAGCACATCCTTAGCTCTCATGCCTCCAGCGTGAAGCGCCGCCACTTACGACGACAGAGCCCACCTCGGCTATGTGGAAAACGTCGCCGGGCTGCAAGAGCACATGCGTGATGAGAAAAGTATCCGCAGCCCGTTCAGCACTGCTGATCGCATAATCAAGGCAGAACGAAAGAACTGCAGGAGGAACAAGGAATGAAGGTACTTTTCCTCGATATTGACGGTGTCGTCAACCGCGTTGGTACAAGACAGAGCTTTCGCGGCTTCATGGGCATCGATCCTTTCCTGGCGTCCAAGGTCTGCAAGATCATCTTCGACACGGACGCAGCCGTTGTTCTAACGTCCACATGGCGGCATATCCCCGGCGGCCGTGAAGAAGTCGACCGACACGTTTACAAGACCTTTGACGTTACTCCGACAGCGGACACAGGTTTTCGTGGCGAGGAAGTGAAGATGTGGCTGGACCGGCATCCGGAAGTGACGCGGTATGCCATTGTCGACGACGATACTGACTTCTATGCCGATCAGCCCTTTTTCAAAACGAGCTGGCAAACGGGAATCTCCGACGAGGTTGCGCAGCAGGTAACCGAATTTCTCAACAGTGGAGATACCCCCTGAGTGCACATCTACCAACGTTGGGAAACTTCGCCGAAGCGCCTGCCGACGGCCCGGGATCCAGGCGGATCCCGGGCGGCCACTTCCGGCGATCAACTCCGTGGCGGCATTGACAGGACGTGTTGATGCGATTGTCAGACAACGAAACGTAGCCAATGCCTGCAAGGCCCACCTAGGCTTTTCCCAACCCCCTCGAATTCCGCGGGGCGTCCGTAGTCTCTCCTGAGGATCGGCCGAAGGATCGGCGTATGGAATATCGAGCGGCCCAGCCGCTGGGAACGCAGCAGCTTACGGAACCGGGTCCGCCCGGCGGGCAGGCAGGCCCCAGCTGGCCCCCACCACCACCGCCTGAGCCCGAGACCTGGCCCCCACCACCGCGGCTTGCGCCAGGGCCCGCCCCAGCAAGGCCTGAGCCCGGGAGCTGGCCCCCGCCAGTGCGGTCAGAGCCCGGCCCCGCGCCAGAGCCTGAGCCGGCAGTTCCGGCGGGAAAACGCAAGCACCGGGTCCGGCGTCTGCTCGCCAGGAGCTTCAAGTTCGCCCTCGCCATGGTGGTCATCACGGAGCTGGCCGCCGTCTCCTTCATCTGGTTCGCTCCCCCGCGCACTGCATACATGCTGCAGACCGGCGGCCCGATCGCCTACCAGTACGTGTCCCTGAACCACATCAGCCGCTATGTCATCGCCGCGGCCGTCGCCCACGAGGACCAACAGCTGGGAACGCGTGTTGGCGCGTTCTCCGTTGATGATTTCCGGGACAGGGCCGTCGCCTACCTGCAGGGCGAGGATGACCCGAGCGGTTCCACGGTCCCGCAGCAGCTGGTCAAGAACATCTTCCTTTGGCCTGATGCGAATGCCCTGAGGAAGGGGCTGGAGGCCGGGCTAGCCACCGAGTTCAGCCTCACCCTGACCCCGCAACGGATCATGGAGCTGTATCTGAACTACGCGCAGTTCGGCCCTAAGCTGTACGGCATCTGCGCGGCGAGCTGGTACTACTTCGACGAACCCCCATGGAACATGTCCGAGTATCAGGCTGCGCAATTGATGGGGGTCCTGCCACTGCCCACACTCGTCACCCGGGCGGCGGGAGGCGGCATCTATCTCGGCCCGGGGGTCCACCCCAAAGTGTGGGACTACGTCAACGGTGCGGCCAACGTGTGGGTCCCCAGGCAGATCGAGGGGCTCGGCGGATGGAAGGCGGCCGTCGCAACCATCGGAATCGGCGACACAGCGTCCGACCACGCCGCCGAGCGGGGATCCGCGAACCCGGATGGCTGCGGTTCGTATCCGGAGAGTGTGCTGGACCTGCTGCGGCAGCAGGGCGTTGCCCTGGACCGCAACGGGAAACCTGCGCCACTCAGGGGCTAGGAAACCCGAAAACTAGGAAGCCAGGGTCAGTTGCCCAGGTCCTCGACCTTGGGCAGGGCGAGTTCCTCGCTGCGGGGCAGTTCCTCGACGTTGACGTCCTTGAACGTGATGACGCGGACGCTCTTGACGAACCGGGCGGAGCGGTAGACATCCCACACCCAAGCGTCCTGCAGGGTCAGGTCGAAGTAGACCTCGCCGTCGGCGCTGCGGGCCTGCAGGTCAACGTGGTTGGCAAGGTAGAAACGCCGTTCGGTCTCGACCACATAGCTGAACAGCCCGACGACGTCGCGGTATTCGCGGTAGAGCTGTAGCTCCATGTCGGTCTCATAGTTTTCAAGGTCCTCGGCACTCATGGTTCCATCTTGCACCATCCGGCGCCGGCCGCGCGCCACCGGCCGTCGCGCCCGAGCGGCCAGAACAGCTAGAGCAGCTGCCAGCTGACCCGGTGGTACGGCGTGGGACCGGAGGTCCGCAGCGCCTCCTTGTGCGCTGCGGTGCCGTAGCCCTTGTTCACGTCCCAGCCGTAGGCCGGGTACTGGGTATGCAGCTCGCACATCATCGCATCGCGCTCGACTTTCGCGATGATGCTGGCCGCGGCGACGCTGAGGCACTGCATGTCGGCTTTGACCAGTGTGTGCACCGGGGCGTCGCAGCCGGGTTCGGCGGGGGCATCGTCAAACAAGGACGGCTGCAGATCCGGCGAGAGCCAGTTGTGGCTGCCGTCCAGCAGGACAACCTCGGGCCTGATGCCGGCGGCGAGCACGGCAAACCAGGCCCGGTTCCCGGCAAGACGGAGCGCCGCGATGATCCCGAGTTCGTCGATCTCGTTCGCGGACGCATGCCCGACGGCGGAGGCGACGCTCCAGTCCCGGACCAGCGGCACCAGCCGCTCCCGGTCCGCGACCTTGAGCAGCTTGCTGTCCCGGACATCGGCCAGGAGCTTCTGTTGCTGCAGGTCCACGACGGCGATCCCCACGCTGACGGGACCGGCCAGGGCGCCGCGGCCGACCTCGTCGATGCCCGCGAGGAGCCGTGCGCCGGAGCTGCGGAAGCGGCGTTCGTAGTCGAGGGTGGGGGCTGCTGACATGACGGGCGGCTTACTTTCCGGACGGGGCGGGGACGCCGCGGAAGACGTCCGGGTAGTTGTCCAGGGCAGACATCCTGTTCAGCGGCCAGGCGATGACGGCGGCCTTGCCTTCAATGTCGGATTCGTTGACGAAGCCGCCGTTGGTGTCCATATGGGCACGGGAATCCGCGGAGTGGTTGCGGTTGTCGCCCATGACCCAGACCTTGCCCGCGGGCACGACGACGTCAAAGTCGCGGACCTGGGGAATCTCTGCGGAATTGATGTATTTCTCGTCCAGCGGCGCGCCATTGACGGTGAGCTGTCCGCCGGCGTCGCAGCAGACCACGTGGTCACCCGGGAGCCCGATGACGCGCTTGACCAGATGCTGTTCCGAGTTGTCCGGCAGCAAACCGACGAACGTCAGCCCGTCCTGCACCCAGGTGAAGGGGCCCTTGGCCTTTGGAGCCGCGGGGGCGAGCCAGCCCTGGCTGTCCCGGAACACCACCACGTCCCCGCGCTGGAGCGCCATGGGCTCGGGCACGAGCAGGTTCACGAAGATGCGGTCGTTCACATCGAGGGTGTTGACCATGGATTCGGAGGGGATGTAGAAGGCCCGGAACAGGAAGGTCTTGATCAGGAAGGACAGCACGATCGCCACGACGACCACCGTGGCAACCTCCTTCAGCCACAGGAAGAGCGGGCTGCGCCCTTCTCGGGCCTTGGCCTTCCTGGCCCGGCGGGATGTCGGATCGGCGTGGGCGGGGCCGTCGGCCCGCTCCCTCCCCGTCGGCTCAGGCGCGGTCGGCCCAGCCGCGGTCGGGGCGGGCGCGGTCGGCCCAGCCGCGGTCGGGGCAGTCTCCGACCGGGCAGTCTCGATACGGGCAGCCTGGATACGATCAGCGCGCTGCGCACCGGTGCTGTCGTCCTGCGACGCAGGAGCCGACGCCGGAGCAGGAGCCGGCGCACCAGCCGGTGGA
>NZ_JBFTZL010000078.1:0-15710 GCF_056406825.1 Arthrobacter sp. P1_A5
CCCACAGCTACCGGGCCGGGATCCTGCGGGATTTCGTCGTGTCGAGTAGTTTCAGCTTCAATGAGTACATGCCGCCCGTCTGGTCTTTGCGCCCAAGCCTTCCCTCTGACGCTTCATGGATTGCCGAGCTCCGCGCTCAAGTCATGCGTCCCGATCTCGAGCGGCTCGGACGCTGGGATCCGGTGCACGTCAGAGAGCGCTTCGTCACGGGTTTTCACCCAGCGCACACGTTTGTTATCGAAGTTGAGGCCTCCGCGGTGGGTGTCATTGCTGTCCGCCCCGAATCGGATGAAAAATGGATTGAACACTTCTATCTAGCTCCGGAGTACCAAGGGCAGGGTCTGGGGGGCGCTGTGCTGCGCCATGTATTGATGGCGCAGCACGATCATCGGCCTTTCCGGCTAAATGTCCTCCAAGGCAGCCCGGCGAGACGTCTCTACGAACGCAACGGATTCGTCCACGAGCACGAGGATTCGATCGATGTCTTCCTCGTCGCCGAAACGGACCAGAAGATTGTACCCAGGACAACCTGTTCCCTCTGAACGTTAGCCAAAGGCGACAGTAGCTGCGAGGCTCCCGGGTCCTGCTGGTAATCGTAAATCGCGACTTGGATGGCCGACTTGGAAGAAAGGGYGGACTGCCTTTGGCCACGGTTCGACCTCATAGAAGTCGTGCAGTAGGGCGCGGCAATCCGTCAACGAGTAGCAAATAGGTGCTCGGCCACTCGACCGAACGCGAGAACGACAAATTCCGGAAGCCAGCCATCGAAGCGGTGATGGACCGCGCCTCGCCAAACGGCAGCTCGAAGGCATGTTCTTGACCGGGGCTGACCGGCAAAAGCGCGTGTTCGGTAATCACCGGGCGAGTCTCCGACACAGGAACCCCAGGCGCGCCTGCCCGTGCTCCGCAGGATTCCGAAACGGAACGGGAAGCCGGTATTTCTGCTGCGCTTCACCCGCCAACGAAGTTAACAGTCACGCCAGCATTTGTAGGGGACTTGGCTCGGCGGGGAGCGGCCCAACGGCGGCGTGGGGGGACCGTCTTACAGCGCGTTGCGGTCTTGTTTCGCGCGGGCGCGGTGATTGCGGACGGTGTCACGGTTTGCGCAGCGCACGGAGCAGTAGCGCTGGCGACCGTTGCGCGTGACATCGACCACGACCGCCCTGCAGGGATCACCTGATGACATCCCGGCGGCGCACCGGCTGAGCCTATGTGCGCCGCGAGTGCTCAGGTGCAGTGCAGTTCCGACACTGATCACGGCGAGCAATACCTGTGGAAGAGCCTGGTCGAGGTCGCGGTAGTGAAGATGCCATCCTTCACCGTCGTGATCGGTGAGGCGCGGATAGGCGGCGGCAGCAGCCATTTGGGCGTTCAACAGATCGGCCCTTTTCCGTGGATCGCGTTCATCGACGACTGAGAGCCACGCGTCAAGGACGGCGCGGGTTTGCTCATGATCGTCTCCGGCGGAGAGCCTGTAGTCCATCGTCATACCGAACTCCCGAGTCCGCTGCACGAGGCCGTCCCTGTCGGCTGGCCAATCGTTGGCCAACGAGGCGGCAAGGAGTACCGCGTACTCACCGTAAGGGTTGAGATGCATAAGGGTATTACATCATTGTTGGAGGCATGATGATTTTTCCTTGGGCTGCCGATCCGCAGACGCGATATATGTATCCAGCGGGCAGGACGGTGCGCGCGTGATCGCGGCCACGGACCTCGGATCGGGGGTTTCGATGGCCGCGGCAAGCGGGATGGCTCTAACGGCACTGGGCATGGTGCTCACGCCGGGTCCGAACATGGTCTACCTGGTTTCGCGCAGTGTGAGTCAAGGGCCAGTGGCTGGAATGATTTCTCTCGCAGGTACCTGTGCTGGCTTCCTCGTCTACATGACGATGGCGAACCTCGGGCTCGCGTTGGTGTTCGTAGCGGTGCCGTGGCTCTATGCGGCAATGAAAGCCGCGGGAGTCCTCTACTTGGCCTACCTCGCCTGGCAGGCACTCAAGCCCGGCGGTCGCAGCGTCTTCGACGTTCGCGCCCTCTCGCGCGATTCGGCACGCAAGCTCTTCCGCATGGGCCTCCTCACGAACCTTCTGAACCCAAAAACAGCCGTGATGTACCTTGCGCTCATTCCGCAGTTCATCGATACGGGCCGTGGAGGAACAACTGTCCAGGGCTTTTCCCTCGGAGCGATCCAGATCGCGGTGAGCATACTCGTGAACGCACTGATCGTCCTCGGTGCCGGGTCGATCTCTGCATTCCTCTCCGGCCGGCCGAACTGGACGAAGTGGCAGCGGCGCGTCACCGGTTCGGCGCTCGGCCTGGTAGCGGTCCTCCTCGCGCGGGAAGTACCAGAAAAAGCACGCATATAGCGATTCTGAGGATGAGAGTTCGCCGGGCCCGCGTGCCCACACCCGCACTGCAGTAAGGAGTCCCTACGGCTCAAGCGATTTCGACGGCTTCTCCGTGCACGATGATCCCGCCGTGCGGTGGAATATCAATGGTGAGTCTGCTCGGGCGGCCGACGTGGCTGCCCTGGCGCACCACCACGCGGCTTGGCGGTTCCACGAGGGAGAGCAGGCGGAGGTATCCGCCGAAAGCAGCGGCAGCCGAGCCGGTCGCCGGATCTTCGGTGATGGCGCCCACCGGGAAGAGGTTGCGCGAGTCGAATTCGTCCGGCCCCATCCCGTAGAGCGTCGTGACGGTGCCGGCCCAGTTCTGGGCATCCATCAGCGTGCGCATGGGATCGGGGTCGAAAACGAACGAGTCAAAAGTCTTTCGTTCCGCGAAGACGAGAATGGGGTGCCAGTTTCCGGCAAAAGCGATCATCGGAGGGTACCCGGGGTGCAGCTCGTCCCGGTCCACGCCGAGCAACCCGAGCAGAGCGCTCAGGACGCCATCGGGGAACTCGGCCACTCGCGGCTCCACGCTCGTGAAGCTTGCCGTCACCGCTGCGACCTGGCCCGCAGTCTCGATAACGACGGGCCCCACCGGGGTCTCGAAAACAAAGGTCCCCGCGCCATCTCGCCCTGACAGCGCGACGGCCAAAGCAATTGTGGCATGGCCGCAAAACGGCACCTCGGCGATCGGGGAGAAGTACCGAACACGGTTCCGGCGGGGGTCTCCGTCAACCGTCGCCTCGGTGATAAAGACCGTTTCCRCATACCCGATGTCGGCCGCGATGGCCTGCATCCGGGCGTCGTCGAGGCGGGTTGCGTCCAGGACTACTCCCGCTGGATTTCCGCCGTCGGGGGTGGTGGTAAAGGCGGCATAACGAAGTACGTCGGGTGTCTGATTCATTGCTACATCCTCGGTGGGTTGTGAAGATACGGGCGTGGCGAAGACCAACAGGGCGAAGCGAAATGCGACTAGTAGCACTAGTCCTGTACGGCTCTGCCGGCCATGGCGAGGGAGATGTTTCGGGGGAGGCGCTGGGCGATGCCGGCCAGCAGGCGATTTCCCAAGCCTGAGACGACGCTTACGGGTGTAGTGCGGCGATCGAGAGCGCGCAGGGCAGTGTCGATGACCTCGCTGGCGCCCTGCAGCCGGCCGACCGCTGCGGCCTGGCTCCCGAGTACATCGAAAAACTCGGTGCGGGTAGCCCCCGGGCAGAGCGCGAGCACGCGAAGGCCGGATTCCTTCGTCTCATGTGCCACGGCTTCGGTGAAGCTCAGGACAAATGCCTTGGTTGCTCCGTAAACCGCCATCCCAGGTACCGGCTGAAAAGCTGCGGTACTGGCCACGTTGATGAGTGCGCCCCTCCCGGCGGCGAGCATCTCGGGGAGGAATGCCCGCGTGGTCTCAACGAGAGAGGCCACGTTGAGGGAGATCTCCGAGGCGATGACCGCGGGGTCTTCCTTGACCAAAGGGCCGCTCGTGGCGAAGCCCGCGTTGTTGATCAGGGTGTCGATGCGGATGCCCCGGCCGGCGAGCTCCTCGCGGAGTTCCGCTCCGGCTCCCGCACGGCTTAAGTCCTTCGAGAGCGTAGTCACTGAAATGCCGCTCGAGTCGCGCAGCTTCCGGGCGAGGTCCTCAAGCCGGTCGGTCCGCCGTGCGACCAGCACAAGGCTGGCCCCGCGCGCTGCAAATCGTGCGGCAAACTCCGCGCCGAGCCCGGAGCTCGCTCCAGTGATGAGTGCCGTGGTTCCGGTGTAGCTCATGGTCATGTCGAATCCATTCCGTGTGGCGGCCACTCTATGTAGCCAATGCCTACATAGTAGACAGTGGCACCATTGTAGTCAATGACTACTTTGTGGCTATACTGATCTCATGACCGATCAGCCCTACCATCACGGCAAGCTCCGCGAGGCGTTGGTCGCCCGTGCAAGGGAAGTCATCGAAGAAGCAGGAGTCGAGGGACTTTCCCTACGGCAGCTAGCGCGTGACCTGGGTGTGAGCCACGCGGCACCCGGCAAGCATTTCCGTGACAAGCAGGCGCTTCTCGATGCCCTCGCCCTTGACGGTTTCCGCAGCATGAATGCGAGGATCACAGAAGCGTCCGAAGCCGCCGGAGACCATCGGTCACGCTTTGTCCGGATCGCCAGGGCCTATGTGGACTTCGCGGTCGCCCATCCGGTCCTGTTGGCCGTGATGCACTCCACCAAGCACCATCCTGATGCCAGCAATGAACTGCGCAGCATCGGTGAAGACGGCATAACGGTCGCCAGGGCGATCATCGCTGAAGCCCAGGAGGCCGGGGAGCTCGCGCCAGGGGACCGCGAGTTGCTCGCTCTCGTCTGCTTCGTGAGCCTGCACGGAGCCGCTGTGCTGGCGGCGGGCAACCTCCTGGATGGAACTTCTATCGGCGCCCTGACGGTTGCCACAACAGACCTGTTGTGGGCGGGAATGGTCGCAGGTATTCCCGCACCCCGGGGAGCCTCGGGAATCGGCCCATGAGCCGCTCTCTTAGACGAACTCGGCGTCCTAAACACCCGTTGAGCCGAACCAGCCGTCAGGCATCCTTCGTTCAACGCACGGATTCGAAAACAACGCTTATTGACGTTCGCCAGAAGGCCTCCCTGTGCGTGGAGGTTTGCCGGCCTGCGGTCCAGCCGGGCACCCGCCGTAAAACGCTCACGCTGCTTTGACGACCGCAGCGTTGGCCTCGTCTTCTGCGGACCCCTCGAGCCAAGTGAATCGACGGATTTTTTCGGATGCCCGGCACGCGTTCCCTCGGAACTCGGCGGTTTGCGCGGGCGCTCTCGTCCCACAGCTATGTTCAACGAAGATGTTCCACGAAAACGTAGAGAACAACTTCGGGGATACTAGCCGTGTTCCCGCAGGGCCCACCGCAGTGTCACATCCTTGACACACCTCAGTCTCACAACCGATCAATTACTGAGACAGCGTGGTCATTCAGCCATGGGCTTCGAAGGTTGTCATTTTCAGCAGTCGAGAGGCACGGAATGTCAGAAGTCCTCTGCACTCTGAACCGGTCATCGTGACGTTAGCCGAATGTCTGGTGGCCGGGTTCCATGATCCGGTTCAGCTGTTGTCGGGCCGCGCGTTGCAGCACCAGCACGGTCCTGGGATGAAGCTGTTCCGTCAGTTGGCTGCGCTGCGGTGGCTTCGGTAAATTCTTAGCCCGTCACTCTGGAGAAAGATGGCGCGTTCGTTGCCGCCCGCCAGATGGAGCCAAAGCAYGCTGCCGTCAACTGCCAGCATGTCGATGCGCCCGGTAGCGATGACTTCCCCGTGCTGGTGGATTTGCACGTAGTCGGCCCGTGAGAGCTTGGACCAGTTGGCAATGGGGGCGGGCTTCCGGTTTTCTGTATGAGATCCGGACGATCGGGGCGTCATGGCTTTTCCTTGGGTTGGGGCGACTGCGGTGTCGGAATCGTTTGAGCGTCGGGGGAGGTGGCAGGGCGGCGTTTCCGCCACCCTGCCTCCTCCTTATGGGCTCTCTTCCCACGCCCGACTATCGGGCTGCCTGTTGCGATGGAGTGCGGGAAGAGCGCCCATCTGTGCCGGACATTGGGCCGGCAGTCGGTGGTGATGGTTCGCTCGGGAGACCCGTTTTGCTCGCGAACATCAGGGCAAATCTCCCGGGGAGCTTTCGCCGTCAAGAGCCGGCTCTCGCTCAGTCCCGGTCACTGCGACGAGCGTCGGAGCGAGTGAAGCCGGCGGTGGCCCGCCCGGGTTTTTGAGGAGAAGTGCAGTGGATCCGTGCCCTACGCCAGGCCGCCCGCCCGCCGCCCAAAGACGCACCCGGCAGCAAGTCCGGTGCCCCCCGGGTAGTTGACGCTGAATAGTCCGCCGAGCATTTCACCTGCCACGAACAGGCCTTCGATGTGCTTGCCCTCTGCGTCCAGGACGCGGCCGTGGGTGTCGGACTTGATGCCACCGAAGGTGAACGTGATTCCGCAGGTGACGCCGTAGGCGTAGAAGGGTCCGGTTTCGATCGGAGCGGACCAGTTGCTCTTGACCGGTTCGGTTGCGGCCTTCCGGCCATCCTTAACGTTGGGGTCGAACGGGGTGGACCGCTCGATCGAGCTGTTGAAGTCCGTCACGGTTTTGGACAAGCTTTCCGGGTCAATGCCGATTTTGACGGCCAGGTCCTCGAGGGTGTCGGCGACCTCGACAGAGATGCCGGGCATCTCGTATTCTTCGCTGCGCAGCATGGGCCGAAGGCCGGCGTCGAAGATCTGGTACGCAACCGAGCCGGGCTGCTTGAGGATTTCCTTGCCGTACTTGGCGTAGGTGTAGTTCCGGAAGTCGGCACCCTCGTCCAGGAAACGCTTGCCGTCGGTGTTGACGATGATTCCAAACGGGTAGCTTTGCCGGGTGAGGCGGTTGGTGAGTTCGCGGTTGCTTTCGTTGGTGGCGGTAAAGGCATCCCACTGGACGCTGTGGCAGCTGCCCCAGTCTCCGCCCTTGGTGGCGCCGATCTCCAACGCTGCGGCGATCATGTCGCCGGTGTTGTAGGGAGTGCCGCGTACCTTGGCGTTTTCCCAGCCTTCGCCCAAGTACTCCCGCCGCCGCTTCGGGTCGGCCTCGAAGCCTCCGGCGGCGAGGATCACGGATTCTGCCCTCAGACGCAGCTCCCCATCAGCGGTGTTGGCGACGACGCCGGCTACACGGCCGTTCTCAACGATGAGGCTTTGGGCCGCGTGGCCGTACCTGACTTCGATGCCCAGCTCTGCAGCGACCCGGGTGTGGTCTTCGATCAGGCCTTCGCCGCCGCCTACGTTTCCCACGTGCAGGCCGCCCCAGAAGAGGTAGGACCCGTCGGCACGCTCGAAGGCCTGACGCTCGTACATCAGGCGGTACTTCAGGCCCAGGCTGTTGAGCCACCGAAGGGTGGACTGGCTCTCGGCAATGAGGACTTCCGTCAGTGCCGGGTCGTTGCGGCCTTCGGTGACCTTTTCCAGGTCAGACGCGTATTCCTCAGCGCTGTAGGGCGGAACGACGGTCCGGCTGTGCCGTTCGTCCGGTTCCACGAGCCCCTGGAGGTCGTCCAGGCCGTTGTGGACGATGCGTGTGGCGCCGGCGGTGTAGAAGCTGTTGCCGCCGGCCATGTCTTTGGTGCCTTTTTCGAGCAGGATGACTTTTCGTCCGCGGACGGCAGCGGCGTGGGCCGCCGTGAATCCGGCATTTCCGCCGCCGACGACGATTACGTCGGCCTTGGTGAGGTTTCCCGCTGCAGGTTCGTTCTGATCAGCCATTGTTTTCCGTCTCCTTCATGTTGAATTCATGAGTATTCGACTGTATACACAGTCTGGCAGGGGTGATTTGGGGGTAGAGGCGGCCCGGGGGTGTTAGCGGTGGGCCGGTACGGGGGCTGGCTCTGCCGCTGTCACGGGGAGCGGTTCCTGGGCGGCGAGGCGGTTTTGGCGGCGCTCCAGGGCCACGGCGAGGGCGCCGAGGGCGATGTTGACGACCAGGAATCCCAGCGCGGCAACAAACTGGGCCTGCAGCAGGGACCGGGTGTAGTACTGGCCGATGACGGTGGCGGACCTCAGCAGTTCCATGTAGCCGCCGAGCACAAAGGCCAGTGCTGTTCCCTTGAAGAGGATGATGAGCTGGCTCACGAGGGCAGGACTCATGGACCGCAGGGCCTGCGGGAGCAGGACCAGGCGCAGCGTCCCGACGTGGGAGAAACCCAGTGCGAGGGAGGCCTCGGCCTGACCGGGCGGCAGCGCGAGGATCCCGGAGCGCAGCAGGTCACCGATGACGGCCCCGCTGTACAGGGTCAGCGCGATGACCAGGAACCAGAAGTCCCCGAGTTTGAGGCCGTAGTTGGGCAGCACCAGGGATGTGAAGTAGAGCAGCAGGAGCAGGGGGATGCTGCTGAAGACGTCCGTGTAGACCCGGCAGGTCCGGCGCAGAGGTGCGTGTGTGGAGACGAGTCCGAAGGCCAGGAGGCATCCGGTGATCATGGACAGCACCATGCCGACGGCTGCGGCTGCGATGTTGTTCCASAGCCCCTGGCCGAGAAGCGCCCAGAGTCCGGGCTCGGTGAACGGGGCCCACGCCGCGGCGCTCAGTTCGCCTTTGTCGTAGAGGACGCGGAAGACCAGATAGGCGCCGGCGATCACGATGAGGGCGGTGAGGATTTCCAGGCGCAGGTGGCGGCGTTTGGCGCGCGGACCGGCCGGGTCAAAAAGCGATATGGTACTCATCGGCTGAACGCCACCTTCTGATCGACTGCGGATACGAGCCGGCCGATGACCAGCCCGATGGCGAGGTAGCAGAGGGCGGCCCCGCCGAAGATAATGAACGGTTGTGCCTCATCCACCGCGATCTTGTCCGAAAGGAACGTCAGTTCGGATACCCCTACCAGGGCAGCGACCGAGGTGTTCTTGACCATGGTGATGAAGACGTTGCCCAGCGGTCTGGTCACCGTGGCGAAGGCCTGCGGGAGGACGATGAGTTTCAGTGAGGCCATCGGCCCGAAGCCCAGGGCGCGTCCGGCTTCCAGCTCGCCGCGGTCCACGGTGTTCAGGCCCGCGCGCAGGGTTTCGGCTACGAACGGCGCGGTGTAGAGCACCAGAACGATGGCGGCCGAGGCGTAGAGTGAGTACTGGATGCCCAGGACCGGGAGTCCGAAGACAAACAGCACCATCTGCACGGGAAGCGGCACGTTGCGGAAAATCAGCACGTAGGCCGAGGAAACAGCCCGGGCCGTCCTGATGGGGCTGGTCCGCAGTGCGGCGAGCAGTGTCCCCAGGAGCACCGAACCGGCGGCACCCAGGAGAACGAGTCCCAGAGTCACCATCACGCCCTGGCCGAAATCGCCGAGGTGATTGAGAAGGAATGACATCAGCGGATCCCTACAGCGTTACTTTGGGCGGGGTAACGTCGCCGGGCTTGACCTGGCCGATCGTCGCGTCGTAGGCCTTCTTCCAGTCCCCGTCCGCGATGGCCTTGGTCAGGAGCTGATCGAGGTAGTCATGAAATGCTGCGTCGTCCTTGGCCACACCGATGGCAAATTCCTCGGCATCGGCCAAATGGCCGTCCGCGATGCGGTAGGCATCCGGATTCTGGGACTGGACACCGAGCAGGATTGCCTCGGTAGTGGTCACCGCGTCGACCCTCTTATCCTTCAGTGCCTGCGCGCATTCACTGTAGGTGCTGAACAGGACCACGTTGGCCGCGGGCACGGCCGCGCCGATGAGCTGGGCCGCGCGGGCGCCGGTGGTGGAACACACCGTCTTTCCGGCCAGGTCCTCGGGTTTGTTCACTGAGCTGTCGTCCTTGCGTACCAGCAGGGCCACGTTGCTCTCAAGGTAGGGTCCGGCGAAACTGACGACTTTCTTCCGTTCGTCCGTCACTGCATAGGAGGCGATGACGGCGTCGACCTTGTTCTGCTGCAGGAACGCCTCACGGTTTTTGGTGACCGCCTCAACGAACTCGACATTCTCTGCACTGCCGGTGAGGTCCTTGGCCAGGATTCTGGCCATCTCAATGTCCAGGCCTTCCATCTTGCCGGTGATCGGATTCTTCACGCCAAAGAGCGGCTGGTCGAATTTGACCCCGACGATCACTTTGCCGCGTTTCTGGATCTTGTCCATCGTGCTGTTGGCCGGGAAGCTCTGGGCCGGTTTGGTCTCGGCGGCCGGGGTGCTGCCGCCGCAGGCTGTGGTGCCCAGGATCAGTGCGCCGGCGATGGCCAGGGCCGGCAGGAAGTGCTGGCGTTTCATGGTGACTCCTTAGGGTGGGTGCGTCGTTGCACAGGTGCTGTTAGTGGACCGAGGAGAGGAAGGCTTTGGCCCGGTCGGAGGAAGGGGAGGTGAAAAACGTTTCAGGGTCGGCAATTTCCACGATGGCTCCGGCGGCCATGAACACGATCCGGTCCGCGAAGGYCCGCGCGAACGACATCTCGTGGGTCACGACGATCATCGTCGTGCCGCTCTGCGCGAGGCTCCGCATGGTCGCCAGAACCTCGCGGGTGGATTCCGGATCGAGCGCCGAAGTCGGTTCATCAAAGAGCAGGACCTTGGGATCCATGGCCAGTGCGCGGGCGATGGCCGCGCGCTGCTTMTGGCCTCCGGAGAGCTGGGACGGCCGGCTGTGTGCCTTGTCGGCGATGCCGACCATGGCAAGCAGTTCGTGGGCCCGCGTCTCTGCCGCCTGTTTGTCCAGGCCGAGAATTTTCCGTGGGGCGAGGGTGATGTTCTCCAGGATGGTCTTGTGGGAGAAGAGGTTGAAGGACTGAAAGACCATCCCCACCTCGGTACGGAACTTGTACAGATCCCTGCCCTCCACCGGCTGTTCGTGGCCGTCGATGAGAATGTGGCCCTCGTCGATGGCTTCGAGCCGGTTGATGCACCGGCACAGCGTCGATTTGCCCGACCCTGACGGGCCCAGGATGACGACCACCTCGCCACGGCGCACCGACAAATCAATGCCGGTCAGGGCCTGCATGCTGCCAAAGCGCTTGCCGACTCCGCGGAACTCAACGACGGTGTCCGTCTCCGTGATGGCTGTCATGATCTATCTCCTTTGATGGAATACGACTGTATACAGTGAAGTACAGTGAAGTACAGTGTGGCATGGTGACCGCAATCACGGCAAGTCATTACGAGTCTTCGATGGGTGCGAACGCTTCGCCACCACCGCGGCAGTTACCAACGGCAGCGGTCTGCGCAACCGTGGCAGCACCGGGCTGATGCCCGGGAGAAGGCAGAAAAGCTGGCGCTTCGGGGCCCGGAGAGCTAGCCGGAGAGCCCGGCAGTGATCTTAGTGGGAGGCCGATTTCCGCAGCAGGTCGAGCCTGATCCGACGGGCTGTCTCCATGTGCTCGCGTGCGGTGTTCCGCGCAGCAGTTTCGTCGCCGGCGGTGATGGCCGCGACCAGCTTCGAATGCTCGGCCAGGGCCTCGTCCCAACGCTCTCCCACAGACAGAGTCGAGTGCGGCGTGCGGATCAAGTGGGTGGACAGCCGCTGCAGGAGATCCTGGAGCACGGGATTGTGCGCAGCCGCCCAGACGGCAGCGTGGAACTCCAGGTTCGTCGACGCCCGGGTGTTGTCATCCGGCTCCGAAAGTGCGCGGTCACGTTCCACCAGGCCTTCGAGCTGCATAATGTCAGTGATGTCGTGGGACAGGGCCGCCTGCCCGGCCGCCTCCTGTTCCAAAAGAATCCGCACGTCATAGACCTGGATGACTTCCTGGGGTGTTGCCTGATGGACCTGCAGTCCACGGGCGCCGCGGTCCAGAAGACGGTCGTGCTGGAGGCGGCGAAGAGCCTCGCGCACCGGCGTGCGGGAGACACCGAAGCGTTCCCCCAAGGTAACTTCCCGCAAGGGAGTGGCGGKAGCAATTGCACCGGCCAGGATTTCAGAGCGCAGCTGGGCGTAGATAGAATCTCCGTCGTGCCGCATCGTTTCAGAACCAGGTGACACAACTTTCCTTCCACAGTGGCGACTCGGAAGGGAGGCTTACGCCGCCACTCGGTCCCGCCAGTTCGCAGGCCCGAAGCCATCGCCCGGACACCCATAGTATTTCAGTGGATACGCAAGTGTCCAAGATGTGTTGTCCTTTCCCTCCGGACGGTGCATGAGTCGGAGTTGTTCGGCCGCCGCGGCTTGGTTCGGCGTCAGTAACTTTTCGCCGTCCGGGCGGAGCTCGCCCGTCGGTGATACGTGCCGGTAAAGGGTCTGGCGGGTGATGCCGAGTTCGGTGCAGAGATCGCGGACTTTGGTTCCGGGCTTGCCCAGGGAGGCCGTGGCGAGCCTGAGTTTGGCCGAGGTCATTTACTCGGGAGACTAAGTCGCATAGCCCGACATGTAGATCGCTGCGCCCTGCAGGGCCGGTCAGATTAGACAGATGTCCGGTCGTGAAGCGGCCTGAAGGAGCTGGAGCCGGCGAACCAGTCCGATTCGGGAGCATCGCCGGAGTTATCCCGCCGGGCACCCTCGATCCGTCCTCCTGGGTTGTGGAACTCACCGCCGAACAACACGAGGGGTTCCCGCTTGGTGATGTCCAGTGCGATGACCTCGCCGACGACGATGATGTGGTCGCCGCCGTCGTAGATATTCCACGGCCGGCACTTAAGCGTCGCGGCGTTCCCCGTCAGCACCGGGACGTTGCCGTCCAGCGTCCATTCCGGTTCCGCGTCAAGGACTTTGCCAGCGAAGTGCAGGGCCACATCCTTTTGTTCTACCGACAGGATGTTGATAGCGAAGGGCGCAGCTTCCAGATACCGGGCGCCGCGCGAGGACCGGGTCAGTGTGACCTGGGCAAGCGGCGGGTCGAGGGATACCGCGGTGAAGGCGCTGACGGTGGCGCCGTGCGGAACGCCGTCGTCCGTCCGGGTGGTGACCACAGTGACACCGGTGGCGAACGTGCCAAAGGCGTGGCGCAATTCTCGTTCTTCAATGCATCCCATGACTTCCTGAGTCATCGACTTCTCCTTTCTGCTGTTGTTCAGGCCGCGCTGAATTACCCAAGGTCCCCGCCGCCCACCGGCAGCACCGCGCCAGTGATGTAGCTGGCGTCGTCAGAGGCCATGAACAAGATCGGAGCTGCCTGCTCTTCCAGCGTGCCATACCGCTTGAAGAGGGTGCTTTCGGTGGTCTGGTCCACGATCTGCTGGTACCACGTCTCTTCCTGGGCGGACTGCGCGTTCGGGTTGCGCGGGACCTTCCGCGGCGGAGCTTCGGTGCCGCCGGGCGCGGTGGCCACTACCCGGACACCCTTCGGAGCGGCTTCGAACGCCAGCGACGCGGTCAGAGCGTTGACCCCACCCTTGGACGACGCGTATGGAACGCGATTGATGCTTCGGGTGGCTATCGAGGAGACGTTCACGATGACCCCGGCCGTCCGTTCGACCATGTGCGGCAGCACTGCGCGGCAGCACCACAGCGTGGGGAAGAGGGAGCGCCGCACTTCGGCCTCGATCTCGTCCTCCTCGTAGTGCTCGTAGGGCTTGGTCCAGATCGTACCGCCGACATTGTTGATCAGGATGTCGATGCGTCCGAACTCTGCCACGGCGTAGGCCATCAGCTTCACGGCGCCCGCATAAGTTTCCAGATCGCAAAGGAAGTATCGTGCGGGTGCATCACTGGCCGTCAGCTCAGCACACACTTCAATGACCAGCTCGGACCGGTCCGCCAGCACTAGGGTGCCTCCCTCGGCCGCAATCTTACGGGCGACGACGGCACCAATCCCTTGGGCAGCGCCGGTCACCACAACAACCTTGTCGGTAAAACGCATTGCTGTGCGTCCTCTCTTATTGGGATTTTTCAGCCGTTGAGGCCAGTTCGATATCTGCGTAGGTGCCCCCGCGTCAGCTGATGGCTTCACGTTCCCGTGGCGCCGGCTCCGTCGAAGCAATTTCGGCTTTAACTGTCGAGCTTCGCACCATCAGGGTGGCCAGTCCGGCCAGAACCAGGGGTACCGCGAGTGCCATGAAGTAGCCGGAGACGCCCAGTCCCGTGAGAATGAGCCCGCCGAGGGCGGAGCCCACGATGGAACCGAGGCGGCCAATTCCGATGCCCCAGCCGGTAGCCGTGGCACGAAGTTGAGTGGGGTAGGCGTTGGCGATCAGGTAGTTCAGGGCCAACTGCTGGCCGCCAATGCCGAAGCCGGCCAGCCCGATAAGCACGAAGACCAGCGCAAAGTTGGAGCCGGCCAGGCCCAGGCCCAGCGCGATGACGATCCCCGCCGCAAACATGACCAGCAGCAATTTTCTGGGGTTGACCTTGGGCAGGATGATGGACAGAGGGATGGCGAAGAGGATAAATGCGCCGTTGACGGTCACGGTTCCCATCGCGGCCTGCGAGCCGGCCAGCCCCAACATCTTGAGCGCGGTTGGCATCCAGAGCAGCAGCAGGAACCACGCGATCCAATTGAGCAGGTAGGTGGCGAAGACCGCGATGGTGACCATCCGGTACTTAGCGGAGAAAAGTGCGGCGACGGAGCTGCGCTCCTGCATTTTGTCGTTGGTTGCGAGCACGGCGTCCGGGCTGACTGGGCTCCCGGAAATTGAGGCCATGATCTGACGCGCCTGTGCGTCGGCTGCGGAGGTGCCCTTGGCCGCCAGGAAGATCGGCGATTCGGAGAGAATCTTGCTGCAGACCAAAACCATGGCAAGTGGCAGCACGCCGCCGGCCAGGAAGATGCCACGCCAGCCCATCACTGGCAGCCATGCCGCCGCCACAAGCCCACCGAGTAGCGCGCCACCGGGCAGGCCAAGCAACACCAATGTCATGAACGTGCCGCGGCGCGATTTGGGACTGTACTCGGCGGTCAGTGCCAGCAGCGCCGGGGTGGCCCCGCCCATGCCGAGGCCAATGAGGAAGCGCAGAATGACAATCTGCTCCAGGGATTGAGCAAAAGCACCGGCAAGGGAGAACACACCAAAAAGGGCCAGTGCGAGCAGGATGGTCTTCTTCCGACCGATCCTGTCCCCGAAGGTGCCAAGGGACATTGCGCCCACGCACATGCCAACGGTGCTGGCGGTGATCACCCAGGTCATGTCAGTGGCCTGCAGGCCGAAGTCTTCGGCGATTGCCGGTCCGATGAATGCAATCGACTGGGTGTCGAATCCGTCCAGCAGTGCGATCACGAAACAGAGGACGACGATGGACCATCGTCTGATTCCCATGGGCGTGTTGTCGATAACGTCCTGGACGTTATAGGCGAGTTTAGTCACCGGTAACTCACTTTCGTGTGATGTTCTGACCCGACCGATCCGGGGGCCGGGCGGCTGCGGCCACTTCATTTTGGGCACGCTGCATTACGGCGGGTGGTGGGATGATATTGGGGTTCAGCGCCGGGGCCGGGCTGTTCCGGCCCCGGCGCTGACAWAGGGGGTTTAGCCCCGGGGATCGAGCACGAAGTTGTAGGTGACTTCGCGGCCCTTGCCGTCGGCGCGCTCGGTGGGGGCCAGGACGAGTTCGGGCTTTACGGCCGAGGCGATGTCGTCGGCCACGTGCTCGTCGCCTTCGAAGTAGAGCTGGGTGGTGATGAGCTCGTGCTTCGGGGCCGAAACCTTCAGGTGCAGGTGGGCCGGCCGCCAGGCGTGCCAGCCGGCCGCGGCGATGAGGGCACCGCAGGCACCGTCGGTGGGGATCTGGTACGGCGCGGGCTGCATGGTGTTGATCTGGAAGTTGCCCTGAGCGTCGGCGATGATGGAACCGCGGAGGTTCCATTCGGGCAGCCCGGGGGCGAACTGGGAGTAGAAACCGAGGTCATCGGCGTGCCACAGTTCGATCAGTGCTCCGGCGAGCGGCTGGCCGGCGACGTTCGTGACCTGGCCCTGGAACAGCAG
>NZ_JBFTZL010000079.1:0-15680 GCF_056406825.1 Arthrobacter sp. P1_A5
CCCCCACCACCATTCGTGTTAACACGTCATGGGGCCTGTCATGGCCAGTTGTGGTATTTACTAGAGCTATGGGGAGACCGGAATTTACGGGGAGACATTGGCGCACAAAAAGAAGATGGCAGCCAGACTTTGCCATACCGTTGCCCACCAGACAGGCGCTCCCCTACATCCTCTTGACGTTCCTGGCCGCCGCCGCCTTGGGAACGGCGGCGTTGGCCGTTCTGAAGACCTCCTAGGGCCACTGTGAGGGTGCTGGTACGGCCCCGACTATGGCAAGGAGTCCTGGGCGGCGCCTTTATCCTGCTGGCACTCATCGGGTTTTGGCCCAGCCCCGTGGACCGGCCCATCCAAGGCGAACTTGCCGCCTTTCTATTTTTGCTCCATGCGCTTGGCTTTCCCGGCTGGATCAATTACGCGTTCGTGGAGGCCTCCGCCAACGTGGTGCTTTTTATCCCTGTGGGAATCGCTGCCACCTTGGCCTTTCCCGGCCGGAAATGGTGGCAGAACGCGGCCCTGGGACTGCTGGCCTCCGCGTGCATGGAACTCGGTCAGTTATTATTCCTCAGCAGCCGCTTCGCGAGCCCGCTGGATATTATTACCAATACTGCAGGCTGCGCGGCAGGCACCTTGATGGCAGCTGCCGCGCTCAAAGCCTTAAAAGACCAACAGGCCCAGCGCCTTTCAGCGCCGGGCCCGGCAGAGTCTCGCGTTTAGCTTGCTGCCTAATTAACGAATTCCTTCAACCAGGTCTTCAGCTCTTCACCGAATTCAACGCGCTCCGAGGCGATGGAAATGACCGCCTTGAGGTAGCTCAGCTTGTCTCCGGTGTCGTACCGGCGGCCCTTGAAGACCACACCGTAAACGCCGCCGCCCTCGCAGTCGGACACGGCCAGGGTCTGGAGGGCATCCGTCAGCTGGATCTCCCCTCCGCGGCCCGGCTCCGTTTCCTCCAGGACATCGAAGACCTCCGGATGGAGCACGTACCTCCCGATCACGGCAAGGTTGGACGGAGCGTCTTCCACTGCAGGCTTTTCCACGAGGCGGTTCACCCGGACGTAGTCCTCGCCTTCGACGGCGGAGATGTCCGCGCAGCCATAGGCGCTGATCTGGGCCGGATCCACTTCGATCAGGGCGACCACCGAACCACCTGTCCTCGCCTGGACCTCGATCATGGTGCTGAGCAGCTCGTCGCGCTCGTCAACAAGGTCATCGCCCAACAGGACGGCAAACGGCTCGTCTCCCACGTGCTGGCGGGCACACAGGACCGCGTGGCCCAACCCCTTCGGGTCGCCCTGGCGGACGTAGTGCACCGGTCCCAGGTTGGAGGCGTGCTGGATCGCCTCCAAGCGGTCCCGATCGCCCTTCAGCTCCAGGGTCCGTTCCAGGACCGGGGCGCGGTCAAAGTGGTCCTCCAGCGCCCGCTTCTGGCGGCCGGTAATCATCAGCAGATCGGTCAGGCCCGCCCTGACGGCCTCCTCCACCACATACTGGATGGCCGGCTGGTCAACCACCGGCAGCATCTCCTTCGGCATTGCCTTGGTGGCAGGCAGGAAGCGCGTGCCCAATCCGGCGGCTGGAATGACGGCTTTTCTGATTGATTTCCCCAAAGTCATAGCTGCACCTTACAAATCAAAGGTGCAAAGTGGTAGTCGGGCCCGCAAGAGAGCCTAAAGACCCTTGAAAACCGGGCTGCGCTTCTCCTGGAAAGCCCGGAAACCCTCGGCGTAGTCCTCGCTCTTGCACAGCCGTGCCTGTTCTGCGTTTTCCTCTTCCATGGCCTCCCACAGCCCCAGCCGCTGGTCCCGGATGTGCGCGACGAGCTCCTTGCTGGCCCGGAACRCACCCGTGGCGCCGGTGGCAACGCTGGCCACAATTGCGCGGGAATTCTGCAGAAGTTCCGCCGCGGGCATGGCCCGGCTGAACAGGCCCTGCGCCACGGCGTCGGCACCGCTCATGAGCTCGGCGGTGTAGATCAGGTCCAGGGTCCGGTGCATGCCGAGGCGTTCGGTGAAATACCAATGCCCGCCGGAGTCCAGGGTGGCGCCGAGTTTGGCGAACGGTGAGCCGACCTTGGCATTCTCTGCCACGTAAACCACATCCGTGGCCAGCAGCAGCCCCAGCCCCACGCCCAGGCAGGCGCCCTGGGCGGCGGCGAACGTGGGCGCGGGGAAGGCGCTCATTTTCTTCAGCAGCGGCTGGACGAGCCCGCCGAGGTAGGCCTGCGCGTCATCGCTCTCCGGTGTAACGCCGGCAATGTCACGGCCGGYGCAAAAGGCCCGGCCCTCGCCGCGGAGCAGCAGCGCCCGGACGTCGCCGCGCGCGGCGGCGTCAGCGGCGTCGTCGTACGCCTGGGACAAATCCGCGAGTGCCTGCTCGTCAAGAGAGTTGAGCTTGTGCGGGGCGTCGAGTACGACCTCGGCGACGCCGTCGGCGATGGACAGGGAAATCATGGGGCTCCTTGGATTCGAAAAGGCCTGGACGTCGAAAACCTTAGACGTCGAAGTCGACCGTGACTTCCGGGGTGGTGGGGTGGGACTGGCAGGTCAGGACGTAGCCCTTGTCGAGCTCATCCTGCTCCAGGGCGTAGTTCTCGTCCATGGTGACGTTGCCGCTGACCACCTTGGCCCGGCAGGTGCCGCACACGCCGCCAGCGCAGGCGAACGGCACATCGGGACGGACCCGGAGAGCGGCGTTGAGGATGGACTCGCGGGCATGGGTGGGGCTGGCCACCTCGCCCTGCAGCCYGTCCAGCTTGAACGTGATCTTGTAGGTTTCCTTGGATTCGTCCGTGACCACGGGCCGGCCAATGTTGCCCTCGGGGCGCTCCGGCTTGCCCGAAGTGAACAGTTCGAAGCGGACATGCTCCGGGGCAACGCCACGCTCGGCGAGGGTGTCCCGGCAGAGCTGGACGAGTTCGAACGGGCCGCAGAGGAACCATTCGTCGACGTCGTCGGCGTGGATGGCATTGCCCAGCAGTGCCTGCAGCTTCTCGGCGTCGATCCTGCCGCTGAGCAGCGGCGCGATCCGCTGTTCACGCGAGAGCACGTGGTGCAGCGCCAGCCGGGCCGGGTATTTGTCCTTCAGGTCCGCGAGTTCTTCAAGGAACATCACGTCCATCGCAGCCTTGTTGGCGTAGACGAGGTCAAAGCGGGTCTCCGGGTGGGCCGCCAGCAGGGTGCGGGCAATGGCGATCACGGGAGTGATGCCGGAGCCCGCGGCAATCGCCACGAAAGAGCCGGGCTCCCCCGCCAACTCTTCCGGATGGTTCATGGAGTTCATGACGTTCTGTTCCACGGACTTGCCGTCGCGGCCGTGCTTGGAGACAAAGGCACCCATGGGGCTCATGACGTCCAGGACGTCGCCGGCCTTGAGTTCGGCATTGGCCCACGTGGAGAACAAGCCGCCGAGGTCTTTCTTGATGGCCACGCGGATTTCGCTGCTGCCGTCCGCGAAACTGCGCGGTTCGGCACAGATCGAGTAGCTGCGGCGGATCTCGTGCGGCTGGCCGTCGGCGTCGGSCAAAGTGGTGCGCAGCGCGACGTACTGGCCCGGCAGGTAGTCGAACTGGCCGGCGAGCTCGGGCGGGACCCCGAACGTCACCTCGATGGCGTCGTCGGTGAGACGGCGGACTTCGTCCACCGTCAGGGTGTGGAAGGACGCACGACGGCGGCCGGTGGCTGCGGCCGACTCCGCGGCGGTCTGGCGGACAACCTTCATGGAAGCACCTGTTCCTTACAAGACTTTGAAGTAGTCGAACGGTTCCTTGCAGTCCTGGCACACGTAGAGGGCCTTGCAGGAGGTGGAACCGAAGCGGGTGAGTTCTTTGGTGTTCAGGGATGAGCACTGGGGACACTTGACGGCAAGCGAGAGCCGGACCGGGCCGGCGTGCCGGGTGGCCGCCGAGTGGCCCGAGGGTGGGGCTATCCCGTACTGCTCCAGCTTGGCCTTGCCGTCGGCACTCATCCAGTCAGTGGTCCAGGCCGGCGAGAGGACAAGTTCGACCCGGACGCTCGGGTACCCCGCACGGTGAAAAACCGCGGTGAGGTCATCCCGGATGGCGTCCATGGCGGGGCAGCCGGAGTACGTCGGGGTGATGGTGACCTGGACGGCGGGAACCATCCCGCCGTCGTCAGTGCTTGGTTCCGTCGAGACCTGGACATCGCGCAGGATGCCGAGGTCCGCGATGGTGAGGACCGGGATTTCGGGGTCGCACACGGTGGCAGCGACCGCCCAGGCCTTCTCCCGGGCAGTATTGCCCTTGGCGGCGTTGCGGCGCTCGGCGGTTTCCGGATCGGAGACAAACATTTCCATGGTCTCTACCAGCTGGCTCCGGGGTACTCGCGGGCGAGCACCTGCATCTCGGCGAGGAGGTAGCCGAGGTGTTCGGAGTGCAGGCCGCGGCGGCCCCCGCCCGGTGATGGCTGGACGTTGGGGACCTCGAGCTCGGCTTCGGCCAGGATCTCGCCGGTGAGCCGGTCGAAGTCGTCGCGCAGGCTCGATGGCTGGGGCGCGGCGCCGGCTTCGCTGAGGCGTCCGGTGAGTTCGTCGTCGCGGAACAGCTCATCCACGAAGGGCCAGATGACCTTGAAACCGTGGATCATCTTCTCGCGGGACTCGTCCGTGCCCTGGGCCAGGCGGAGGACCCACTGGGCGCTGTGGTCGCGGTGGTAGTCCACTTCCTTGACGGCCTTGGCGGCGATGCCGGCGATCGTTTCGTCGGTGGAATGCTTCAGCCGGCTGTACAGCTCGAACTGGTAGTAGCTGACGACGAACTGGCGGGCGATAGTGACGGCAAAGTCGCCATTCGGCTGTTCGAAGAGCGCCGCGGAGCGGAACTCGTGCTCGCGGCGGAAGTAGGCGAGATCGTCTTCGCTGCGCCCGTCCAGGCCGCCGGCATAGCTGAGGAAGGACCGGGCATGGCCCAGTTCGTCCAGGGCGATGTTGCCGAGGGCGACGTCCTCTTCGAGCTCCGGCGCGCGGGAGATCCAGTGGCCCAGTCGCTGGGCCAGGATCAGTGCGTCGTCACCCAGACGTAGGGCGAACTCGGCAGCGTCTTCGCTCGGCTTCGCGGAGCCGCGGCTGACGGCCAGGGCGATGTCTTCCGGACGGAGGGCGTTGCCGGGGGTGATGCGGGTGGCGCTGGCGGTGGCCTCGCCGCTATTGCCGGAGCCCTTGACGCCGACGGAGATGTCGCCGTGGCCGGCCGTTTCTTCTGCTGCTTCGGGTGCTGTGCTCACAGGTGCTTCACGCCCTCGCTCTTGGTGTAGTACGTGGCGTGGCGGTAGTCCTTGCCCTGGGGGGATTCAAAGAAGGAGCCTTTGGAATCGGGGTCGCTGGAGGCGATGGCCTCGGCCGGGACCACCCAGATGGACACCCCTTCGTTGCGGCGGGTGTAGAGGTCCCGGGCGTTGCGCAGGGCCATGGCCGCGTCGGGTGCGTGCAGGGATCCTGCGTGGACGTGGGACAGGCCGCGGCTGGAGCGGACGAACACTTCCCAGATGGGCCAGACGTTTCCTGCTTGGGGTTCGGTGGTCATGCTGCGGATTCCTTCTCTGCTTGCTTCATTGCCTGCTTTTCCGCGTAGGCGGCGGCGGCTTCGCGCACCCAGGCGCCGTTCTGGTGTGCCTCGCGGCGCCGTTCCAGGCGCTGGGCGTTGCAGGGGCCGCGGCCGGCGAGGACTTCGTGGAATTCATCCCAGTCCAGCGGGCCGTGCTCCCACTTCTTGGTTTCCTCGTTGAAGCGGATGTCCTTGTCCGGGAGGGTGAGTTCCAGGACCTTGACCTGCTCCATCATCATGCCGACGAAGCGGTTGCGGAGCTCGTCGTTGCTGAAGCGCTTGATGTTCCAGGCCATGGACTGCTTGGAGTTGGGCGAATCGTCGTCCGGCGGGCCGAACATCATCAGGGCGGGAGCGTACCAGCGGTTTACCGCTTCCTGGGCCATCTGCTTCTGCTCGGGGGTGCCGTGGGAGAGTTCCAGCAGGATCTCAAAGCCCTGGCGCTGGTGGAAGGACTCTTCCTTGCAGACCCGCACCATGGCCCGGCCGTAGGGGCCGAAGGAGGCGCGGCAGAGCGGCACCTGGTTGGCGATAGCGGCGCCGTCGACCATCCAGCCGATGGCACCCATGTCGGCCCAGGTGCGGGCGGGGTAGTTGAAGATGGAGGAGTACTTGGCCTTGCCGTCCATCAGGTCCTGCATCATCTGATCGCGYGGCTGGCCGAGGGTTTCGGCAGCGGAATACAGGTAGAGGCCGTGGCCCGCCTCGTCCTGGACCTTGGCCATGAGGATGGCCTTGCGCTTCAGGCTCGGGGCGCGGGAGATCCAGTTGGCCTCGGGCTGCATGCCAATGATCTCCGAGTGCGCGTGCTGCGAGATCTGGCGCAGGAGCGTCTTGCGGTAGGCCGGCGGCATCCAGTCACGCGGCTCGATCCGGGAATCTTCCGCCATGACCTTGTCGAAATAGGCCTGGCCCTCGGCGTCGCGCCGGGCCGCGTCCTCGGGGCTCAGTTCATGCCGTGCCGGCGATGGCTCGGCGGGCACTGACTGCAGGGTCTGCGATGCCATGGTTGCTCCTAATGAATTTCCGATAAATAATTACCGACCGTTCGTTCAGGATATGCGGAAGGCTGGAGATGCGTCAAGGACGGCTGGCCGCTAAACCGCTGCGCCTTGGCCATCTATACCTAGAGCTACAAGGCTTGATACCCTTCAGCTCTAGGTATAGGAGGCTCGGTGCGGATTGATAAAGACCTGGTCGCCGCCTCGGCCACGCCCCTGGTGCTGGGCATTTTGGCCGAGGGCGACCTGTACGGCTACGCCATCCTCAAGCGGGTGAGTGAGCTCTCGGGCGGCGGCATGCAGTGGACCGACGGGATGCTCTACCCGCTGCTGCACCGGCTTGAGCGGCTGGGTTACGTGTCCTCGCTGTGGGGTACCTCCGATGCCGGGCGCCGGCGCAAGCACTACACCATCACCCCGGCCGGCCGGGACGCCCTGGCCGACCGCCAGGAGCAGTGGACTGTCGTCGCAGACGCGCTACGCCAGGTGTGGCAGAGCACCCAGGGGCCCGCGGCCGCGGCTGAGGGGTGGGCGTGATGGCGCCACACGCTGAGCTCGAGGCGCAGATCGACCGCTGGCGCGGATACGTTCAGCGGAACCGGGCGATCTCCCCCGCCGACGTGGACGAGCTGGAGGACCACCTGCGCGAGCAAATCGCCGACCGGCAGGCCACCGGCCTCGATGACGAGGAGGCCTTCTTGGTCGCCATCAAGCGCCTGGGCAACCTCGACGCCGTCTCACACGAGTTTGCCCGCGAGCACTCCGAGCGGCTGTGGAAGCAGCTCGTCCTGGTGCCGGAGGGCTCCGACGATGGCAACGCGTCACCATGGCGCGAGCTGGTGGTCGTCCTGGCACTTGCCGTCGGGGCGGGCGTGGCGGTCAAGGCTGGCGCTGCCTGGATCGAGGATGGCGCCGCCCTGATGCGCAACCTGGGCCTGCTCGTCTTCCCCTTCGTGGCCGGATACTTCGCGTGGAAGCGGCGCTTCACCTGGAAGGTGGCGGCGACGCTGGTGGTCCCGTTTGCCGTCCTGGCGGCAGTGCTCAACCTGTATCCCTTCGCCCCAGGCGGCGCCACCGGGATGCTCGCCGCCCTGCACGCTCCCGTCTTCCTGTGGGTGCTGACCGGAATGGCGTACGTCGGGGGGAGGTGGCGATCCGATACGCGGCGCATGGACTTCGTGCGGTTTACCGGCGAGCTTGCGATCTACTACACGCTGCTGGCGCTCGGCGGCGCGGTCCTGATCGCCCTGACGCTCGCGACCCTCAGGATCATTGGCGCCAATTTCCAGCCGGTCGTGGACGATTGGGTCCTGCCGTTCGCCGTACCCGGGGCCCTGGTGGTGGCCACCTGGCTCGTCGAGGCCAAGCAGCAGGTGGTCGAAAACATCGCCCCCGTCCTGACCCGCGTCTTCACACCGCTGACCATTGCCATGCTGCTGGTCCTTCTGGCCGTGCTTGCCACCGCCGGCGGCTTCGTCGAGATCGACCGCACCCTGCTCATCCTCATGGACGCGATCCTGGTGCTGGTCCTCTGTCTGCTGCTCTACTCGATTTCCGCCCGCGAACCGCTCGCCCCGCCCGGACTGTTCGATGCTTTGCAGTTGGCCCTCGTCATCGCGGCCCTTGCAGTCGACGCCGTGATGCTGACCGCCATGCTGACCCGCATCGCCGAGTTCGGCTACAGTCCCAACAAGATCGCCGCGCTCGGCCTGAACCTGCTGTTGCTGGTGCACTTGTTGCGCGCGGCGTGGCTCTCCGTCGGATTCCTGCGCGGCCGCCTCCCGTTTACCGTGGTCGAGCGCTGGCAAACATGCTACCTGCCGATCTACGGCGCCTGGGCAACAGTCGTGGTGGTGGTCTTCCCGCCCGTCTTCGGCTTCATCTAAGCAGCAGGGCCTCCGCACAACAGAGAATGTCAGCCCTCGCCCATATCGTGCAAGGCTAGTGGCATGGATCTGGAGGTGTCACCCGCGCTCACGATTCCCGCGTCGGAACTCGGCTGGCGGTTCTCGCGCTCGTCCGGGCCGGGCGGTCAACACGTCAACACCTCGGACAGCCGCGTCGAACTCTCGTGGAGCGTTGCCGACTCGGCGGCGATTTCGGATGACCAACGACTGATGCTGTTCAGGCGTCTCGGACAACGCCTCGTCGCCGGCGTGATCACGGTGACGGCGTCGGAGCGGCGCTCCCAGCTGCGCAATCGCGAGATCGCCCTGGCCAAGCTCTCCGCCCTCGTGGCAGAGGGGCTTGCTCCCGAAGGTGCTCGCCGCCGCGCCACCAAACCCACCCGGGGCTCGAACCGTCGGCGCCTCGCCGCAAAGGGACAGCGGGCAGAGACGAAACGTCAACGACAGCGGCCGTCTGCCGAGTAGCTCCGTCCAGTCACTTATCAGTCGCGGGCAGCCGGAGCGCACAGATGGAAACCTGTTCGATCGGCTAACCCGACGCGGCTGGATTCTAGGCTGCTGCCAGCCTCCGGAGCCGCGGGGCCGGCGCATATTCCGTCGGCGCAACGATGCTGAGCTGGCATTCTGACTGCAGCGGATCAATGGTGGCCGGCAAGTGGTGGGAGGCTGAGCACTCCCGCAGCTGCTCGAGGGCCGCCGGTTCCACCACGGCGTGGCTGACATCCAACACCAGGTGGAGTCCTTCCCTCAGGTGGTTTGCCCGCTTGACCACCACATACAGGGCCTGGAGGCTCCTCGCCGTCACATGTCCCTGCGCTGCTACTTCTGCCTGACCGCAATCGAGGTCGAGCCTGACAAGAACCCGGAGTTTGTGGTTCAAAACGATTCCCCTGTTCGTGCATTCACCGCTTGGCCGCGACGCTGCGACCGGTTTGGCCGCGACGCTGCGACCGCAACCCAGCCTAGGCAGGGAGTGTGATGTAGGCAACAGTGCGCTTCATATCCGGGAAATCTCGCGTTATGTGCCGGTTTGGTGGCCGCAAAGTGTTGATCGGCGGGCCCGGCGTACTGTATTGGGGGGCGCCACGTCGCCTCCCTACGCCTCTGCGCGGACCTGCACCCCCGGATGCAGGACGAGCCAGCGCCGGCGCCTTGAGTCCGGACCGCCGGTGATAGCTTGAACTCGTGAACATCGGCGCAGGCAAGAAGCTCCCCCTCTGGGCCTCCGTGACCCTGAACATGCTGGTAGCCCTAGTGGCTGTCGCCCTGATCCAGGGGTTCCTGGTGAAGGCCTACCGGATACCGTCAGGATCGATGGAGCCGACGCTGCAGGGGTCTGCGGGCGACGGCGACAGAATCCTCGTGAACCGTCTTGCCTACGCTGGCTCAGAAGCACGCGCCGGTGACATCGTGGTGTTCACCCGCCCGGACAGCTGGCAGACGGAATCGGCGGTGGCACGCAGCGGCGGGTTCGCCGGGTTTGCCCGTTCGTTCGGCGATGTGACAGGGATCGGGCCCTCCAACGAGCAATTCCTGGTGAAGCGGGTGGTTGCGACCGGTGGCCAAACCATCAGCTGCTGCGGACAGGATGGCAAACTGCGCATCGACGGCCAGCCCCTCGACGAGCCCTACATTTTCGAGGATCTGCCGTTTGAGGCTGGCAGCAACGACTGCCAGACCAGCCCCCGTTCGCTCAGGTGTCTTCCTGCGTTTACAGTCCCCGAGGGAGAGCTCGTGGTGCTCGGGGACCACCGTTCGGTCTCCGTTGATTCGGCCATCGCCTGCCGGAGCCTGACTGTTGTGGCAGGCGACTGCATGAGGACAATTAAGTCCTCGGCCGTCGTCGGTCAGGTGGCGGCGAGATTCTGGCCCCTTGACCGCGCCGGCGGAGTGGGCTGACTTTTCCAGAAAATGAAAATCCCCTCGGAGCGGTCGCTCCAAGGGGATATCTTCAGTGCTACCGCGCCTCAGTGCTACCGAGCGGCCACCGGCTCGACGGATTGATACGAGGTGTAGTACCTGTACGAGCCCGCGCCGGTGGTGGGCACGCGGTTGAGAATGGTGCCCAAGACGTTGCCGTTCACCCGCCCCAGGTTGCCGAGGGATTTGCCAAGCTCTTCATCGGTGGTCTTTCCGGACCTGACAACAACGATTGCTCCGTCGGCAATGCGTGTGAGGACGGCGGCGTCTGTCACGGGGAGCAACGGCGGGGCGTCAACCAGCACAATGGCGTCCTGTGCGAGGGTCTTGAGCAACGTCTTCATTGCCTGGGAGCCCAACAGCTCACTGGGGTTCGGCGGGATCCGGCCGGACCCGAGCACACGCAGGTTAGGCATCGCGCTCCATTCCTGCAGCACGTCTTCTAGCTCGGCGTGGCCGCTCAGGACGTCGGTTACCCCGACGCCGGGGATCAGGTTGAAGACGTCGACCAGGGTGGGGCGGCGCAGGTCGCCGTCGACCACTACAACGTTCTCACCGGCGGCGGCCATGGTGACCGCAAGATTGGCCGTAACCGTCGATTTACCCTCGGCCGGAACTGAACTCGTCACCACAATGATCCGCGGCGGATTGTCGACGTCGACGTACTGGAGATTTGTCCGGAGCTCCCTCAGGGCTTCGGTGATGGCATGCGAACCTTCTCCCGATGCGACCGGGCTAAATCCATCGTCCAGCACGGTGCTTTTCCCGTCCAAGCGGTGGTCCACCGGGAGCGTGCCCAGCACGGGCACGCCGAACCGGCGTTCGATCGCAGTGGCACTGCGGAGCCTGCGGTCCAAACGGTGGCGAAGCATGGCGTAGAGGATGCCAAAAACCAGGCCGGCCAAGGCTCCGATGGCCAGAGCCAGCTTCACGTTGGGAGATGTTGGGGCTGTCGGCAAGAGGGCTTGGCCGAGGGGCACCACGCGGATTACTGGTACGGGGACGACGTTCGAGCCTTCCACCGCTTGGATACTTTCCAATTCCTTGACTTGCTCGGCGAGGCCCATGACCCAGGCATCCGCGACCCGTTGGGCCATCGCGGGGTCAGTGGACGTGGCCGTGACGGCAAGCTGGGCGCTTTCCTTCGGCACGGAAACGGTGACGGCCCCCAGGAGAGCGTCCGGCGAAGTGGTGAGGCCAAGGGACTTGACGACTCGCTCGGCCACAAGCCTGGACTTGGCCACAGACTCGTACTTGGCGGCTTTGGTCTGGGCCAGGTTCTCGCTCATGAGCGAAAGGCTGAGGTTATCCGAGCCGCCTGCCACCACGATCCCGCTGGACTGCGCCGAGTAGATCTTCGGCTGAAGGAGGGTCCAGCAAAAAGCGAGCACGGTGAGGGCCAGGGTGAAAGCCAAGATGCCCTTCCACCGGGCCCGGGCGATGCGCAGGTAGTCCTCCAGCGCAAGCCCCGCGGGTGTCTGCCCGTTGTTCTCGGCCGTATCAAAACCAGTCACGTGTTGGTCCTCTCCCCCGTGCCTGGTCCCAACGACCCACACGAAAAGTTACTTTACGGTACGGTGACCGCGTTGGTGTGCATATTAACCGCGCAGGAGCAATCCCTGGCCGACGAGGCCCTCCACGGCCGCATCAAGCAACACTTCATAGCCCTCGGGCAGCCCGTGAACGGCCTCAATTCGGGCCGCCAGAGTCTGCAGCGAGACGGGACGCTGGGCTGTCTGCCAGATGATCGGTCCGATGCCACTGAGCCTGATGACTTCAGTTTCCGTCAGAACCAGAAGGTCTCCGCCGATTTCTACTGCGTCAACGGCGTCGGTCCGTTGCAGCCAGCCTCCGGGGATCGGTTCTTCCTTCTTTTCACCTGCCTGGTGATCTGCCTGTTCAGCTTCCGACTCCAGCAGGGCGGGAGTCCATGCGGTGATGACTTCCGGCCGGTGAGCGGGCTGCGCCAAAAACAGCGGCGCCAGGCTGTCCGTTAGGTCCGCCGCTTCGGAATAACTGACGCGGAACACTCCGCCCACGCTGTCGATCAGCCGGCAGAGCGACTGAAGCGGCTGGAGGACGGCAGCCTGGGAGGACGTGTCCGGGATCAGCGCAAGCACTGCGTCCACCAGAGGGACCGGCTCGATGACGGGGAGCTGATAGTCGCCGCCGGTAACCCTGTCCAGCAGTGCGATGGACGTGATGCGAGGGTCTTCCGGTGCGACTTTCAGGCCAAGCTCGTCCGGGCCCACCTGGAGTTTCGCTGCGCCCGTTGTTGTCTGCTTGACCGACAGCGGTTTTGGGTACGGCTCGATTGTCCCGTCAGCACGGATTGCAACAGTTTCGTCAGTTACATATCCGAAGGTCCGGGCGAGCTGCGAGGAAGCCGTGGTCTTGCCAGTGCCGGACTTTGCCACCAGGGCGACCACCCTGCCTTCCTCGTCGGCAACCCCGCACGCGTGAAGCATGGTCAGCTCACCCGCACGTTCGAGAATGGCCGCCACGGTGACTTCAGAGGTCACAGCCTCAGCCAAGCCCTCGAACGAGTCCGAGCGGAGGTGCCGCACACCCGCGCCGGGGAGCTTTGTTTCATAGCGGACGGATGCTGTAAAGGGCTGGTCCGAAGCGCACGGCACCGTTTGCGGTGCGACGACGAAAGAGTCGCTTAGGCACCGGCTCCAGGCCCGGGTCATGGATTGCCGTTGGGCGAAAGTCACCGCTGGCCCCCAGTGAACGGTGAAGCTTGTGCCCAGCACATCAAGGGCCAAGTCACTGGGGGCTTTCAATCAGTCTCACCAATCCGGTAACGCCGTGGGATGTTCCTGCCTGGATCGAAGGACGCGCGCACTCGACAAGAATTCCACCGAGGCGGCACCCCAACATGATTCCGGCACTTGCTTCCGGCCATTAGATCACTTTTGGAGGCCACCCGGAGCATGGCTCGGCCGACGGGCTCTGGGCTCTTAGCCCTTTTTGAGAGTCACCTTGAACACCATGTCGGTGCTAGGGGCCCCCGCACCGGAGACAGTCACGGTGACGGTGTAGGTCAGGACGCCACTATTAGGCAGCGCACCATTACCGGTTCTGCTGTATGCGAAGTCGTACGGTGCGGACTGGCCGGTGCGCGGCAGGGCTGGCGCGGTGACAGTGAGGCCGATGCCAGCCGCCGTCGCAGCTGCATCGGGCGTGACCTTGATGCCAACGGTGATGGTCCCCATCACAGACGCGCCAGTGGTGGTGACCTTGAATCCCTGGGGTCCCGTTCCCACCGCTTTTGGCGTCCCACCGATGACTGGAACCCCGGTACCGGGCACCAGGCTTACTGCTGTTATCGGCTGGAGAGTGGCAACGAAAGCCATGGGAGGCAGCACAGTCTTCTTGGTAGCGGACTCGACAACTGTGACAGCCACAGTGACCGTGTATTTCAAAACGGCATTGCTCGCGGCATTACCCGCACCGGTTCTGCTGTATGCGAAGTTGTAGGGAGAGGACTTTCCGCTGGGCGCCAGTGCCGCTGCTGTGACAGCCAGACCGACACCAGCCGCCGTCGCAGCCGCGTCGGGCTGGACGGTGATGACGACGGATATGGCTCCCGTCACAGCGGCGCCGGTAGTGGTGACCGCAAAACCCTGCGGTCCGGTCCCTGACATTTGCGGGGTTCCCCCGACCGTCGGAAGGCCGCTGCCGGCAATAAGGGCTGCCGACAATGTAGTCGGCGGCGTCGATGCCGCAGCGGCCGGCGCTGCTATAGCTGCCGCGATCACGGGCACACTCCACGCGGCGCCCTTAACAACGGCACGGCGGTCGAAACTAGCTTTCGGTGCAGCCAGGCTCTTGATCTCCGACATCTTTTACCCCAAGTCGTGTGCGGCGGAGAGCCCCCAGTCGAGCAAGCTCCTGCCGAGCGTTTCGGCATCCTTTGACGACTGTACGCAGAAAAGCATGAATCTTCAATATCAAGATGCTTTATTTTCAAGAACGACAGAAGTTGGCCCTACCTTCTCCCGGAGATGCGAATGCCCCGTCGCGGCTAGACTCGGAAATCACGTCGCTGGCAAGAGTCTCGCTAATGGAAGTTGGATAACCCTTGGAATCGCCTCGCCCCGTTCGGATCCTGACGGTCTGCACCGGCAACATCTGCCGCTCGCCGGTGGCCGAGCGCCTGCTGCAGGCGGGCCTGGATCAGGTGCAGCCCGGTACTTTTGTGGTTCGAAGCGCCGGCACGCGGGCCATGGTGGGCGATCCGATCCAGCCGAGCTCTGCGGACATCATCAGGACGTATGGCGGCACCCCGGACGGTTTTGCGGCGCGCCAACTGACGCAAAAGATCCTCCGGGAGTCCGATCTGGTGTTGGCGATGACCGCTAAACACCGCGGCGAGGTGATGCAGATGGATGCCTCTTTGCTGAAGCGGACTTTTACTATCCGCGAGTTTGCCCGGATGCTGAAGGTCCTTGAGCAGCGCGACGCGGACACCCCCGCACCCTCTCCCGCCAGCGACACTCCATCCTTTTGGCGGGAACTCCCCGGCCGGGCGGCGTCAGTTCGGCACCTGTCACTGGCGCCGGACGCCGCCGACAACGACGTTGTTGATCCCTACCGCCGCGGGCAGGAGTTCTACGACCAGATGGAGGATGAGCTCGCCCCGGCCATCCTCGCCATTCTGCGTTTCGCCCGCCTCCACAGCTGACTTCGCCTCCTTCAGCCGCGGTTCACCGGCGCCGGAACCGGTCTTGGACAGTACTCTTGACGGTGACGGTCTGGGAGGACGGCAAATGAATGTGGATCTGACAACAGCCGGCGAGAATGAGCGTGTCAGGCTGGTGTCCCTGCACGGCTTATCCCTGTTGGATACGCGGGCGGAGGAACGCTTTGACCGGATCACCCGTGCCGCCCGTGAACTGTTCAATGTCCCCGTAGCCGCCGTGAATCTGTTGGACAGAGACCGGGTGTTCGTGAAGTCACCGCAAGGAACGGGTTTGAGGGAGATCGACCGGAAGGACACTTTCTGTGACGCCGCGATTGCCCAACCGGAAATCCTGATGGTCCCGGACGCGATGGCGGACCGGCGGTTCTTGGACCTGCCTGACGTCGTCGGCGGGCGCGGGGTCCGGTTTTATGCCGGCCGGCCGCTGAGCGTGGATGCGGGCAGCAGGGTCGGAACTCTCTGCCTGTTTGACACCCAGCCGCGTGAGCTTTCCGAGGTTCAGCTCCGGCAGTTGGATGAACTCGGAAGCTGGGCCGAACGTGAGCTCCAAGACTCCGCGGACCGGGACCGTGCGCGAGCCGTGCAGC
>NZ_JBFTZL010000080.1:0-15447 GCF_056406825.1 Arthrobacter sp. P1_A5
GACGGTCGGTCGGCAGCATGAGCGACGTTGCCGCGCCCAGGTACTCGAGCCCGGCGACGGCGGCCGTGGGGTATTCGGCTTCGGCCAGGTAGTGCGGCACATGGATCACATAGCCGGCGATGTTCCGGCCGCCCTCCGTCAGCCGCAGCTCCAGGATGTGGCCCACCGCGGCCGGCACCTCCACTGTGGGCTTCCAGACAGAGATTCCCTCGATCAGCTCCGGCCGGTTGCCGTGCACGGTCACACCGACCGGCCGGGTGTGGGGAACGGGCATCGGGATCGAATGGATCCAAGTGACGAGGTTGACGTCGAGCTCCTCGACGAGACCGACGACGGCGCGCGCGAAGCGCTCCCATTGCAGGTCCGGCTCGAACCCGGCAAGGAGCAGGAACGGACTGCCCAGTCCGTCGACCAGCCGGTAGAGCGCCAGGCTCGGTGCCTGGTAGTCCTGCAGGTGGTCCTCGACGAAACTGACCTGCGGGCGCCGGGACCGGTAGTCGATCAGCTGGTCGGCGTCGAACTCGGCGATCATCTCGGCATCGAGCGTGTCCAGCAGTTCAGCGGTGATCTGCCGGACCACGTGGCCCGCGTCGGCGAAGCCGGTGAACCCCATGACGAGGTTGAGTCCGCGCAGTTCGGTGCTGGAGAACAGCGCGTCATCACGGATATAGAGCGACTGGGGATCCAGCAAAGAGCCGGAAATCCGTTCAATCACGGCGTGTTCCTTTCACGATGGCGGCGGTGGGAGAAGCGGGGCGCAGTCCGCCATTCGGGCGGTGCCTGGCGGAACGGCCAGTCAGGCAGATCCTCCCGGCCAGTCCCATGGAGCACTCACCGCTCCGCAGCGTCTCTACCAATACAACGCCCCGGCACCCGGGCTAATTCCTGCCCGGGGTGTGCTCCAGCTCTCATTCGATTGAATTTCCGCACGGTCGAGAGACTACGATCGGTGATGGCCCTAGGGCCTGTTTTGCAGACACCGGGTTGCGTCCCAAACCGACGGCGCCCCGGGATCCGTGGCAGGACGCCAAACATGCAGTTCCTGCCGAATATCACCGAGAACCATCACAGAGAATTGAGGACTGTCCTCGTGGTCAAGAATAGTGAAGTCAAACTTAGTGCAGTCGCAGGGGATTTGAAGAAGTCCCCCAGCGATGCCCTCGTCATCGGCGTCGGACAGGGTCCTGACGGCCCCGTTCTGCTCGACAATCCGCTGACGGCCAAGGCCGCGGAGGCCCTGGCGGAATCACTGAGCGTTCTTGGCATCACCGGCGCGGCGGACCAGGCTAACCGGCTGCCCGGCCTGCCCGAGGCGGGAGCGACCATCCTGCTGCTCGCCGGCGTCGGCAAGCTTTCGGCCACGCAGCCGCTCTMCGAGGAGGCACTGCGCCGCGCCGCCGGCTCGGCCGTCCGCCAGCTGGCCGGCGTCGCCACCGTCACCCTTGCCCTGCCCACGACCACCCTGGCCGAGGTCGCGGCGGTCGCCGAGGGCGCCGCGATGGGCGCCTACTCCTACACGGAGTTCCGGTCCTCCAAGGACGGGCTCAAGGACCCGGTGAAGAACGTCATCATCCGCACCGACTTCGCCACGGACAAGGCGCTGGCGCCGGTCCTGAACCGGGCATCCCTGATCGGCACGGCCGTGAACGCGACCCGCACGCTGGTCAACCAGCCGCCGAGCCACCTCTACCCCGAGTCCTTCGCCGACGCCGCCAAGGAACTGTCCAAGGGCCTGCCGGTGAAGGTGACCGTCTGGGACGAGAAGCGTCTTGAGAAGGAGGGCTTCGGCGGCATCCTCGGCGTCGGCAAGGGCTCCACCCGGCAGCCGCGCCTCGTAAAGGTCGAATACGCCCCGGCGAAGGCCACGGCCAAGATCGCCCTCGTGGGCAAGGGCATCACCTTTGACACGGGCGGCATCTCCATCAAGCCGGCCCTGGGCATGGGCGACATGAAGTCCGACATGGCGGGTGCCGCCGTCGTCCTCAACACCGTCCTGGCCCTCGCGGGCCTCGGGCTGCCCGTCAAGGCGACCGCGTGGCTCTGCATCGCCGAGAACATGCCCTCCGGCGCTGCACAGCGCCCGGCAGACGTTCTGACGATGTTCGGCGGCAAGACCGTTGAGGTCCTCAACACCGACGCCGAGGGGCGCCTGGTCATGGCCGATGGCATCGTCGCCGCCAGCCAGGAATTCCCGGACGCCATCATCGACGTCGCAACCCTCACCGGTGCCCAGCTCATTGCCCTGGGCGACCGCACCGCCGGCGTGATGGGTTCCGACTCCCTCACCGGCGCCATCAAGACCGCCGCGGACCGGGCCGGCGAGCTCGTCTGGCCCATGCCGCTGCCGGAAGAACTCCGGGCCAGCCTCGACTCCCAGGTCGCCGACATCGCCAACATTGGCGAACGCCACGGCGGCATGATGACGGCGGCCGTCTTCCTGCGCGAGTTCGTCGGCAAGGGCAAGGACGGGGAACAGATCCCGTGGGCGCACATCGACATCGCCGGCCCGTCGTTCAATAACGGCAGCCCCTACGGCTACAACCACAAACAGGGCACGGGTTGCACCGTCCGCACCCTGGTGGCCTACGTCGAGGACATCCTCACCAAGACCGTCTAGCGCGCATCGCGGCTTTGTGGCGGGGGCGGCGATGCCTTCCCGGCCACAAAGGCGCGTGACACTGGACACAAGCGCTCCACAAACGCCATGGCAAGGTGGAGCATGTATTAGTGGTTCGCTAAGGTAAACCTTGTTTCCCAGAAGCAGACCCCAATGTAGTAGTCACAAATGAAAGGGAACCGGCCGGCTGGCACAATCACAGCAGACAGGTTCCAAGACCAGATGATGCGTACTCTCGTGTCATCGTTCACGCGAGGGAGCGTTTTAGTGGCCGATCAGGCAACTGCGCAAGAATTCGACATCCTGGTACTCGGCGGCGGCAGCGGCGGCTACGCCACCGCACTGCGTGCTGTCCAGCTTGGCCTCACCGTCGGCCTCATCGAAAAGGGCAAGCTCGGCGGCACCTGCCTGCACAACGGCTGTATCCCCACCAAGGCCCTGCTGCACTCGGCAGAGCTGGCGGACCACGCCCGCGACTCGGCCAAGTACGGCGTCAACGTGACCCTTGACAGCATCGACATCACGGCTGTCAACGCTTACAAGGACGGCATCATTGCCGGCAAGTTCAAGGGCCTGCAGGGTCTGATCAAGGGCAAGAAGGGCATCACCGTCATTGAGGGTGAGGGCAAGCTTCAGGGCACCGACACCGTCGTCGTGAACGGCACCGCGTACAAGGGCAAGAACATTGTCCTCGCGACCGGCTCGTACTCCCGCACCCTGCCGGGCCTGGAAATCGGCGGCAAGGTCATCACCTCCGACGAAGCCCTGACCATGGATTACATCCCCAAGAGCGCGATCATCCTGGGCGGCGGCGTGATCGGCGTCGAGTTCGCTTCGGTCTGGAAGTCGTTCGGCGTCGACGTCACGATCGTCGAAGGCCTCCCGTCGCTGGTTCCGAACGAGGACGCCACGATCGTCAAGGCCTTTGAGCGCGCCTTCAAGAAGCGCGGCATCAAGTTCTCCACCGGTGTCTTCTTCCAGGGCGTCGAGCAGAACGACGACGGCGTCAAGGTCACCCTCGTGGACGGCAAGACCTTCGAGGCCGACCTCCTGCTCGTCGCCGTCGGCCGCGGCCCCGTCACGGCGAACCTCGGCTACGAAGAGGCCGGGATCACGATCGACCGCGGCTTCGTCATCACCAACGAGCGCCTCCACACCGGCGTCGGCAACATCTTCGCCGTCGGCGACATCGTCCCCGGCGTGCAGCTCGCGCACCGCGGCTACCAGCAGGGCATCTTCGTCGCCGAAGAGATCGCCGGCCTGAAGCCGGTCATCGTCGAGGACGTCAACATCCCCAAGGTCACCTACTCCGAACCCGAGATCGCCACTGTCGGCTACAGCGAGAAGGCCGCCAAGGAGAAGTTCGGCGAGGACCAGATCCAGACCCAGGAATACAACCTGGCCGGCAACGGCAAGAGCTCCATCCTGGGCACGTCCGGCCTGGTCAAGCTGGTCCGCCAGAAGGACGGCCCCGTCGTCGGCGTCCACATGATCGGCGCCCGCATGGGCGAGCAGATCGGTGAAGCACAGCTGATTGTGAACTGGGAAGCCTACCCGGAGGACGTGGCCCAGCTGGTCCACGCCCACCCCACCCAGAACGAATCCCTGGGCGAGGCGCATCTGGCGCTGGCGGGCAAGCCCCTCCACGGCTAGCAGCTCCGCCCGCACCACCGCATGAACTCCGAGCTTGGTGCACCCGGCCCGAAAAGCCGGGTGCACTAAGCTCGACCAAGGCAGCAATCATCCGCACTAAAGATCAATAAGGAGAACGGGGACGACATGTCTGAATCCGTTAACTTGCCCGCCCTCGGTGAGAGCGTCACCGAAGGAACCGTCACCCGCTGGCTCAAGCAGGTCGGTGACCGGGTAGAGGTGGACGAGCCGCTGCTCGAAGTCTCCACCGACAAAGTAGACACCGAGATCCCCTCTCCGATCGCCGGCGTGATCGAGGAAATCCTCGTCGCCGAGGACGAGACCGCTGAAGTTGGCGCCCCGCTGGTCCGCATCGGCTCCGGCGACGCCGCCCCGGCCGCGGCAGAGGCTCCGGCCGCGGCAGAGGCTCCGGCCGCGGCCGCCGAAGAGGCCCCGGCTCCCGCCGCAGCGGCGCTGGCCGCAGAAGCGGCTCCCGCGGAGACTCCGGCCACCGAGGCCCCTGCCGCCGCTCCGGAATCTGCTCCGGCAGGTGAAGGACACGACGTCACGCTGCCTGCCCTGGGTGAAAGCGTCACCGAAGGCACTGTTACCCGCTGGCTGAAGAGCATCGGCGACACCGTAGAGGTCGACGAGCCCCTGCTCGAGGTTTCCACCGACAAGGTCGACACCGAAATCCCGTCCCCGGTTGCCGGAACCCTCCTGGAAATCCGCGTCAACGAGGACGAGACGGCCGAGGTCGGCTCCGTTCTGGCCGTCATCGGTTCCGGCGCCGCGGCACCGGCAGCACCGGCGCCCGCTGCGGCCCCCAAGCAGGATGCAGCACCGGAAGCTCCCAAGCAGGAAGCGCCGGCCGCCCCCGCCCCGGCAGCAGCACCGGAGGCTCCCAAGCAGGAAGCTCCCGCAGCAGCCGCTCCGTCAGCGCCCGCCGCCCCGGCAGCTCCCGCGCCTGCGGCAGCAGCTGCCGCACCGGCAGAGTCCGGCTACGTCACTCCCCTGGTCCGCAAGCTGGCCAACCAGCAGGGCGTCGACATCGCGGCCCTCACAGGCACCGGCGTCGGCGGCCGCATCCGCAAGCAGGATGTGCTGGCAGCTGCCGAGGCAAAGGCAGCGCCGGCCGCAGCCCCCGCCGCATCTGCGCCGGCAGCCGCCTCGACCACTGTGCCGACTTCAAGTGCTGCGTCCTCGCTGCGCGGCACCGTGCAGAAGGCCCCGCGCATCCGCCAGGTCATTGCCCGCCGCATGCGCGAGTCACTGGACATCTCCACCCAGCTGACCCAGGTCCACGAGGTCGACATGACCAAGGTTGCCAAGCTGCGCGCCAAGGCCAAGAACTCCTTCCAGGCACAGAACGGCTCCAAGCTGACCTTCCTGCCCTTCATCGCCAAGGCTGTTGCCGAGGCCCTGAAGCAGCACCYGAAGGTCAATGCCTCCTACGACGAGGACAAGCAGGAGATCACCTACCACAACGCCGAGCACCTGGCGATTGCGGTGGACACCGACAAGGGCCTGCTGGTTCCGGTCATCTCGGACGCCGGCAACCTGAACCTGGCCGGCCTGGCCGGCAAGATTGCCGACGTCGCCGACCGCACCCGCAACGGCAAGATCGGCCCGGACGAGCTCTCCGGGGGCACCTTCAGCATCACCAACATCGGTTCGGTGGGCGCCCTGTTCGACACCCCGATCATCAACCAGCCGCAGGTTGCCATCCTCGGCACCGGCGCGATCGTCAAGCGGGCCGTAGTGGTCGCCGACGAGAACGGCGATGACTCGCTGGCCATCCGTTCGATGATGTACCTCTCCCTGACGTACGATCACCGCCTGGTCGACGGCGCCGACGCAGGACGCTTCCTGCAGACGCTGAAGGCACGCCTTGAGGAAGGCGCCTTCGAGGCCGACCTCGGACTCTAGGGTCTAGAAGCACACTGACGGCGACGGCGGTGCGGGCTTCGGTGGGAAACCACCGGGCGCCCGTGCCGCCGTCGCCGTTTTTGCTGTTCCTCCCCGGGGCCGCGGCGGGTCCTACTACGGTGCGTAGAAGACTCTGGCTACACTGATGCCATGAACATCGTCTATAACGTCTTGGTCTTCCTGCACATCATCGGCGCCGCCATGATTGTCGGCATCTGGATTGGCCAGATGAAGAAGCCCACCGTCCACCCGCGCCAGTTCGACGGCGCGATGCTGCAGCTGATTACGGGCATCATCATGATGGGGCTGATCCCGGTCCTGGACATGAACGCCAACTACGCCAAGCTCGGCGTCAAGCTTGTCATCGCCCTGGTCGTCGGCGTCCTGGCCTTCATTGGCCGCCGCAAGTACAAGAAGGGCGAGCCGATCAGCAAGGGCCTTGCCAACAGCGTTGGCGGCCTGGCACTGCTCAACGTTGCGATCGCGACCCTGTGGCAGTAACCGGCTGACTGCACCCGCCATGACGGCGCCGCTCCCCCGCGGGGGTGTGGCGCCGTCGTTGTTTAACTGCCACCGTTAAGCCGTCAGTCGCCGGCGATGCAGAATTCGCTGCCCTCGGGATCCTGCATCACATCCCAGTGGAAGTCGCCGATACCATTGCCCTCCACGAACCCGGCACCGAGGGACTCGGCGCGGGCGCGCAACGCCGCAGGGCCGGCGGGCTCCAGCCAGACGAACTGCTCGAAGCGCGAGGAGACGGCCGTACCCAACAGGTCGGCCCAGAACTGCGCCAGGCGCGCGGCGTCGACGGCGTTGACCTTGATCGTGGCAATACGCGCCACGGGCGCCCCTGGCACCTGCGCATCTTCGGTAAGTTCCATGACGACACTGTACGGGTCACAATCCTCTGACAGCGGAACCCCCGTGCGGCGGCCGCACAGAATCCCTAGGATTGATCACGGCAGGCTCCGGCACCAGCCGGACCCCTGATTCACAACGACGTCGAGGAGTGGACATGGCTACAACACGCACCGCACACACTGTATGGAATGGCGACCTGATGACAGGCGCCGGCAACACCACCCTGGACAGCTCCGGGCTGGGCAACTACGACGTCACCTGGAAGGCGCGCGCCGAGGCCGCCGAGGGCAAGACCAGCCCCGAGGAGCTCATTGCGGCAGCTCACTCCGCGTGCTTCTCGATGGCGTTCAGCAACGCCCTGGCCCAGGCCGGCCACACGGCCGAGGAGATCAACACCAAGGCCGACGTGACGTTCCAGCCGGGTACCGGGATCACCGGCAGCCACCTCACCCTGGCCGCGCGCGTCCCGGGCATTTCCGCCGACGATTTCCAGCGGCTGGCCGAGGAAGCCAAGACCGGCTGCCCCGTCTCCGCTGCCCTGACCGGCATCGAAATCACCCTGGACGCCACCCTGGCCTCCTAGCCCGGCCGCAGTACGACGAGGCCCCCGCCGCCCTGGGATATCCAGGGTGGCGGGGGCCTTGCCGTCTGTCCTGCGCGGACCGTCTGTGGGGGCCGCGCCCGGGAGCGCCTAGGCCTGGCCGGCCTGCTGGCGCGCAGGCAGCGGTGCGGGCCGGACCCGGCGGTAACCCTCGCGCAGCGGCGGACGGTCCGTGGGCAGTTCCTGGATCATTTCCTTCAGCGCCCCGATGCCGTATTCCAGTTGCGGGTCGGTTCCGGCGGCGTAGGCRTGCGGCGGGAAGGTCACCTCGATGTCAGGGGTGACGCCGAAGTTTTCCACGCCCCAGCCAACGCCACCGGCGAACCAGGTGGCGTAGCGCGGCTGGGTGACGCCGGTGCCGTCGGCCAGCGCGAAGCGGTTGTCGATCCCGACGACGCCGCCCCAGGTGCGGGTGCCAATGACGGGCCCGATCCCCCGCAGCTTGGAGACCTGCGTGATGATGTCGCCATCGGAGCCGGCGAACTCATCGGTGAGAATGATGACCGGTCCGCGGGGAGCGTGGTGCGGGTACGTCCGCGGCTTTTCCCCGCGCGGCATGCTCCAGCCGGTGACCTTGCGCCCGATGAGTTCGGCCACGAGCTGGGAGGTGTGGCCGCCACGGTTGCGCCGGACATCGACGATCAGTCCGTCCAGTGCCGTTTCGGTGTCGAGGTCGCGGTGGAGTTGTGCCCAGCCGTTGGCCATCATGTCCGGGATGTGCAGGTAGCCGAACGTCCCGTTCGAGGCTTCCCGGACAGTTCGCCGGTTGCCGGAGACCCATTCCTGGTAGCGCAGGCGCTCTTCGTCCTTGACCGGGACCACGGCCACGCGGCGCTGGGCGCCCGCGGCCGCACCATGGCCGGCGCCATTGCGCAGGGTAAGTTCCACGGCGCGGCCGGCCGCGCCGACAAGCTGCATCGCCGGGGTCCGCGTTTGTGTCAGTTCGACGCCGTCGATCGCCAGCAGGACGTCGCCCGGCTTCGCGTCGGCGCCGGGACGGGTCAGCGGCGAAGTGGCCAGCGGGTCCGAGGACTCCCCCGCGAGGATGCGGGTGATTTCCCACCCCTCGCCGGTGAACCCCAGGTCCGCGCCGAGGCGGCCCTGCGGGCTGCTGCCGTTCTCGACAGCGGCTATGGGCCGGACGTAGGCGTGGGAGGTGCCGAGCTCGCCGTGCAGCTCCCACAGCAGGTCCACCAGGTCGTCATGGGAGCCGAGGCGTTCCACCACCGGGCGGTAGCGGGCGTGGACGGACTCCCAGTCCTGGCCGGCCATGTCCTCGGTCCAGAAGAAGTCGCGCTGGAGCCGCCATGCCTCGTCAAAGGCCTGGCCCCACACACTGAGTGGGTCCAGCTGCACCCGGATGCGGCCAAGGTCCACCTTGACCAGCTGGCCGGAGTCCTCATCGGCCTTGGCGGCGGCCGGCGCCACGCGGATCTGCTTGTCCTGGATGAACACGATCTTTTCGCCGTCGCCCGAGAGCCGGTAGCTGTCCAGTGCCTCAATGATCGTGGCGGTGCGGCGCTTGGCCAGGTCGTAGCGGACCAGGCTCGGCGCCGCGCCCTTGTCCTCAAGGCTGGCCCGGCCCTCACCGGTGGTGCCGGCGAGCTCGCTGTCCAGCCAGAGCAGGGCGCCGGCGACGGCGGTGAGTCCGGCGTAGTTGCCTTGCGGCACCGGGACCCCGATGACGCGGTGGGCCAGGCCCTCGGCGTCGACCCGCACCGACGGCACGGGTTCGGCCGCCGGCTGCGGCCCGGACGCAGCACCCGTTGTTCCGGCGGCACCTGCCTCGGCGTCGGCATCGGCGTCGGCGTCGAAGTGAAGGTCGACGCTCGGGCCGAAGGGCGACGGGGTGTCGGCGGCGAGGGCGACGAGGTACGGCTTGATCGGGCTCGGGAAGGACAGATCGAAGGAGTGCCCGTCGTAGACCGGGTCGAAACTGCGGTTGGAGAGGAAGGCGAGGTATTTGCCATCCGGGGTGAACGACGGCGACTCGTCGCGGAACCGGCCGTCGGTGACGTCAATGATCGCAGCTCCAGTGCCGCCGTCGATCCGGGTGATCCGGAGCCGGCTGCGGGRCCCGAAGGACGTGACCGGCTCGGACCAGCCGAGCCACGCGGAGTCCGGGGACCATGTGAATCCCTCAATGCTGCCCTCGCCGATGCTGCTCAGCTGGGATATCGTGCCCGCGCGGGTGTCGGCAAGGTAGATGTCACCGAAGGCCGTGCCGACGGCGAGCCAGCGCCCGTCCGGGCTGGCTTCGATGGCGCTGGCCCGGCTGGGCTTGGGGAAGTCGATCCGCGTCAGTTCATCGGAGGCGGGCGCGGCCTCCACGGCGGCACCGGCCCGGTCGGGCTCGGAGCCGGAGATCGAGCCGGCTGCGTCTGCGGCAGCCGGGGCCGGGATCGCTGTGACCGGGCCGGACACGGAACCGCCTGCAGCGGCGGGGATTGATCCTGCGCCGGTCAGCGCGGCTGCGGACACCGGCTTCGGCAACCGCATGCCGGCGTCCTCGGCGGAAGCTGCCGGCTGGGCCGTTGACTCGGCAGCGGACTGCACGGCCGGCTGCGGGGCCTTCGATGCTGCCGCAGCCGCTCCGGCCAGGGGCGCCGCAATGGCTTTCAGGTACAGGGCCTCGACGCCGTCGTGGTCGGCGACATAGGCGATCCGGCCCTCGCCGAAGGGCCGCGGCAGCCGTGCCCGTACGCCCGGGGTGGCCTCAAGGACGCGGGAAGGGCCGTCCTTGTGCCGCAGCCAGTGGACGGTTCCGTGGGATTCGACGGCACTGGACGCGCCCGTGCGGTCCGGTACGACGTCGCCAAGGTGCTTCGAGGGCTTCAGCGGGGCGGGCCGGCGCGCCTGCGAGGCGGAACCGAGCACAATGTCGAGCTTGACGGCCTCGGCGTCGAGGCTGGGCAGCAGCCAGAGCTCACCGGCCGATTCGAAGATCACGCGTTCGCCGTCGGTGGCGGCGTGGCGGACATAGAAGTCCTCGTGGTCCGTATGGCGCCGCAGGTCGCTGCCGTTGGGCAGGACGGAATAGAGGTTTCCGTAGCCCTCGTGGTCGGACAGGAACGCGATCCGTCCCTTGACCCACAGGGGGTCGGTGAGGTTTCCGTCCAGCGCGGCAGCGAGCCGGACGAATTCACCGTTTCCGTCGGCGTCGATCCACAGCTTGCCGGCGGCGCCGCCGCGGTAGCGCTTCCACCAGGCCGGCTCACGCGAGAGGACGCTGGCGAGCACCACGGGGCGTTCGTCGCCGACGACGGGGCCATAGGCCACGGACTCGACCGGGCCGAACGGGAGTTCCTGCGCCCAGCCGCCGGTCACGGGGAGGCTGTAGGCGTGGGTGTGACGGCTGTCGGACTGGCGGAACGCGCTGGTGACCAGGACGTCGCCGTCGGGGGTGAAGCCCTTGACCCGGGTGGAAGGGTGGCCGAAGTAGCTCAACTGGCTGTAGCCGCCGCCGTCGACGTTGGCCGTGACGACTTCCGGGGCAGTCCCTTGGACGACGGTCCAGACCAGACGCTTGCCGTCGGGGGTGAAGCGGGGGTTGCGGGCCGGCAGTTGCAGGGAGGATACGCGCCAGGCGCGGCCCCCGCCCACGGGTGCAATCCAGACGTCGTCCTCGGCCACAAAGGTGACCAGATCGCCGTGCAGATGCGGGAAACGGAAGTAACTCGAGGGGGTCATCGTTCGATCATAGCCACAACGGTCCTTACGGCCCGGGAGGTTTCGCGGCCGTGCCGGGCATGGTGAGATGGATCATGCGAATCCTTATTGCCGGGGCCTCCGGGCTAATCGGAACTGCCCTTTCGGGTGCACTGCGCAGCGAAGGGCACGACGTCGTCGCTCTGGTCAGGCGTGCCCCTGCGTCCCCAGCCGAGTTCCAGTGGGACCCGGCCGCCGGCCGGATCGACGACACGGCACTGAAGGGCGCGGACGCGGTGGTCAACCTCTCCGGCGCCGGGATCGGCGACCGGCCCTGGACCAAGGCGCGGGTCAACGAGCTCCGCGCCTCCCGGCTGGGGGCTACCCGGACCCTCGCGGCCGCCATGGCGCGCACCGACGCGCCGCCCGCCGTGTTCCTGAGCCAGTCGGCCTCCGGTTACTACGGCAACGCCGGTACGGCGGTGCTGCGCGAGAACGCGCCGGCCGGCACCGGCACCCTGTCCGGGATCTGCGTCGACTGGGAGGCCGCGGCGCATGAGGCGCCTGCCGGAGTCCGGGTGGTCACGCCCCGCACCGGCGTCGTCCTGAGCCGTTCCGGCGGCGCACTGGGCCGGCTGTTGCCGCTGCTGCGCCTGGGCGTCGGCGGCCCGCTCGGCGATGGCCGGCAGTTCTGGCCGTGGATCACGCTGCCGGATGTGGCCGCCGCCTTTTCCTTCCTTCTCTCGGCGCCCGTCTCCGGGCCGGTCAACGTCTGCGCCCCCGAAGCCGCAGATGTGAATTCCCTGATCACGCAACTGGCCAGGGCGCTGCACCGGCCGGCGGCGCTGCGGGTACCCGCCCCGGTGCTGCGGCTGGTGATGGGCGATCTCGCCGAAGAACTGCTGCTCGCGAGCCAGCGGCTGGAGCCGGCCGTCCTGGCGGAAAACAGCTTCGCCTGGCAGCACCCGTCCCTCGCCGGGGCCGCCGCCTGGGTGGCAGGGCGCGGCTAGCTGCTGCTACTAGCCGCGCAGCGTCGCGTACCTCTGGAGGAAGAGGGCCAGGGACTCTGCCAGGGCCCTGATCTCGCCCGGATCGACGCTCTCGTTCGGTGCATGGATCAGGGCGAGTGGCTCCTCGACGCCGAGCAGGATGATCTCCGCGTCCGGGTAGGTATCGGCGAAGACGTTGCAGAGCGGGATCGATCCCCCTTGCCCCAGGGTTGTCATGGGCGTGCCGTAAGCCTGGGACATCGCGGCGCTCATGGCTTCAAAGGCCGGGCCGCCGACTGCCGCCTGGAATGGTGCCCCAATCGCCTCGAGGTCCACCGTGACGTGGACACCCCAGGGTGCGGCGGCCTTGAGGTGGTCAACCAACGCCGTGTGGGCATCGGCGGCCGCCATGCCTGGCGGGACGCGCAGATTTAGCCGCGCGGACGCCCGCGGCACGATCGACGCCGTCGAGCCGGTAACCGCCGGGCAGTCGATGCCGAGCACGGTGACGGCAGGTCGCGCCCAGAGCATGTCGGACACCGTGCCCTCTCCCAGCAAGGACACTCCCTCAAGGACGCCGGCGTCGGTGCGGAACTGCTCTGGCGGATAGGGCGCACCGGTCCAGGTCTGGGCGTTGTCCAATCCCGTGACCGTCGTGTTGCCTTGCCGGTCCCGCAGTGATGCCAGCATGGCGATCAGTGCGGCGAGCGCGTCGGGGGCCGCCCCGCCAAACATGCCGGAGTGGAGCTCTGACGCCATCGCCTCCACTGTCACCACGACATTGACCATCCCGCGCAGGGTCACGGTCGCGGCGGGGTGGCCCACGGCGGCGTTGCCGGTGTCGCAGACCAGGATGGTGTCGGCACGGAGCAGGTCCAGGTGACCGGCGACGAACGCCTCGAGCCCGCCGGTGCCCTGTTCCTCCGACCCTTCGACCACCAGCAACAGGTTCACCGGTACGTCGTTGCCGAGCGCCCTCAGGGCGAGCAGGTGGGCGAGGAGGTTGCCCTTGCAATCGGCGGCGCCCCGGCCGTACCAGCGGCCGTCCACTTCAGTGAGCTCGAAGGGCGGGGTCCGCCATGCCGAGTCATCGAGGGGTGGCTGGACGTCGTAGTGCGCGTAGAGGAGCACGGTGGGCGCGTCCGGGTCGGGTCCGGGCCTGGAGCCCACCACCGCGTCGGAGCCATCCGGGGTCCGTTCGAGGTGCACATCCGAAAATCCGAGTCCGGCGAACTTGTCCAGCACCCACTGGGCAGCCTTGGCACACTCTTCGACGGGAAACTGCCGCGCATCCGCCACCGACCGGATGGCCACGAACTCGGCGAGTTCTTCCCGTGCCGGACCCATCAGATCGGTGATGCGGGCGCGCAGGTCCACGGCTCACGCACCACCGGTGGTGGACGTCTTGAGGTCGTCGATGAACTCCTGGAACTCAGCGAGCTGGTCCGGGCAATAGACCTTGATAATCGCGAGCTCGCCGACGGCGATCCGGGCGTTCGCGATCACCGGCCTGTATCCGGGCCCGGTTGCCCCGTTCGCCAGCTGGCTCAAGAAGGTGGCCCGGCTCAGCGCGTCGTTCGGGTTCGCGCAGACGGCGCCGCCGTCGTCACCGAGCACCCGGGCTATCTGCTCGCGCGAGGGTGCCGTCCCGCCGGCGGATTCAATCTCAGCGATCAGCTGGTCGGCCTTCGCCAGGGATTGCTGGGTCTCCCTCGCCGTTCTGAAGTTCAGCAGTGCGACGACGGCGAACACCACCAGCAAGATCATGGCAACTATGTAAACGACCGAGCGGCTGCGCCGGGTCGAGGACTCCTGATGCGTGCTCATGACCTAGGTGCCTCCGTCTGCGTTTGTTGGTCGGGCAGCTTCCAGGAAGGCTTGCGGAACCTGTAGAAGAGGAACGGCACGAGCAGCCCGAGCCCCAGTGCGCCGCCGCCCACGATCAGGAAATAAACGAGCGGATCGCCGTCGCCGAACTGCGACGGCGGAACGAACCCGACAAGCAGCGCGGCCAGGGAGGCTGCGAAGCCGACGCCGCACAGCCCGATCAGCATCGGCGCCCGGTAGCCACGCGGGTGGTCCGGGTCGTTACGGCGGAGCCGGACCGCGGCCACGAACATCAGCAGGTACATGATCAAGTAGACCTGTGTGGTGATTACCGAGAAAATCCAGTACGCGCTGGAGACATCCGGGATGAGCGCGTAGCCGAGCGCGATCACGGTAGTGACGAGCCCCTGGACCACCAGGAGGTTCTGCTGGATGCCGTTCTTGTTCAGCTTTTGCAGGAACGGCGGGAGGTAGCCTTCCTCACGCGAGATCAGCAGCAGGCCTTTGGACGGACCGGCCAGCCACGTCAGCATGCCGCCGAGGGAGGCAGCAACCAGCATGATGCCGAGGATCGGAGTGAGGCCTTGCAGGTTAAAGGACGACAGCACCGCGTCGAAGGCCTGCATGACACCCGCCGTGAGGGAGAGTTCATCGGCCGGGACGATCCAGCTGATCGCGAGCGCCGGCAGGATGAAGATCAGCAGTACGAGTCCCATGGCCAGGAACATCGACTTCGGGTATTCCTTGGGCGGGTCCTTCAGGGAAGACACGTGCACCGCGTTCATCTCCATGCCGCTGTAGGACAGGAAGTTGTTCACGATCAGCACCAGGCTGGCCAGCCCGGCCCATTCGGGCAAGAAGTTTGCCGCGGTCATCGGAGCGGCCGACGGGTTGCCCTGGCCCAGGAAGACCACACCCAGGATGACGAGCAAGGCACCCGGGATCAGGGTGCCGATGATCAGGCCACCGCTGGCCAGGCCTGCCACGCCCTTCGTGCCGCGGGATGAGACATACACGCCGGCCCAGTAGAACACCACGATCACCAAGGCCGTCCACACGCCGCTGCTGGCCAGCGCCGGGTTGAAGACGTAGGCGAGGGTGCTCGCGACGAATCCCAGCAGGGTCGGATAGTAGAAAATCGTCATCGCGAACTGGCACCACACCGCCAGGAAGCCCATGGGTTTGGAGATTCCGGACGATACCCAGTTGTAGACGCCACCCTTCCAGCCGGACGCCAGTTCAGCTGACACGAGGGACGTGGGCAGGAGGAAGACGATCGCGGGAACGATGTAGAGGAAGACTGAAGCGAGGCCGTAGACGGCCATGGTCGGGGCAGCACGGAG